>CACZPY010000133.1 GCA_902783135.1 uncultured bacterium | reverse complement strand
CGCTGTGGCGCAATATCTTTTATTCTCCGCAGTTGGATTGGCATCTGTATCTGCCTTCCCTGATCGTAAGCGGCGCGGTGTTTCTGTTGGGATACAAGGTGTTCAGGCGTCTGCAACCGCGGTTCGCGGAAAGAATGTGAGGCGTGATCATGGAAAAGCCGATAATCGAAATATCCCATTTGACCAAGCAGTTCCAGTTGATGAACCGCCGTTACGGGTTGCGGAGCGTCGTGCTCCATTTCGTCGACTATCTGTACGATCTGCGGCACCCCCGGATGTTCACCGCGCTGAACGATATTTCCTTTGCGGTGCAGCGGGGAGAGCGGATCGGGTTGACGGGGCCGAACGGCTGCGGCAAGACCACATTGCTTTCCGTCATCGGCGGCGTTTACCGATCCTATCAGGGCAGCGTCAGCGTGAGGGGGCGCGTTTCCATGATGCTGGCGCTGGGGGCGGGGATGCACCCGGAACTTTCCGGGAGGGAGAACATCATCCTCAACGGGGTGCTGCAGGGCAAGAGCCGTCGGCAGATGCAGGAACTGATGGATGATATCATCGACTTCGCGGACGTCGGCGAATTCATCGACGCGCCGTTGTATCAATACTCGTCGGGTATGAAGGCGCGTCTCGGCTTCGGCGTCATCACCGCCATCGAACCGGAGATCTTGCTGGTGGACGAGGTTTTGGCGGTGGGCGATGCGGATTTCAAGAAAAAGTGCGAAAAGCGGATCTCCGGTCTGCTTGCCAATGGTTGCACGTTGTTTTTGGTCTCTCACAACCTCAACGACATCCGCAAGAACTGCGATCGGGTGATCCGGCTCGAACACGGTCGGATCGTCGCCGACGGCAAGGTGTCGGAGGTGATCCCCGCGGAACCCAAGGCTGGCAAGGGCACTCCGTAGTTCCGGAGCGCGGCGAAGCGTTTACGCCGCTTTTCGGGGCGCATAAAACGGCCGACTGAAGATAAAGCGATTCGGTAACGGAATCATGGCAGTTAAGAAAAACAATTCCGGGATCTTGAACCCGGGGACCACATTCGAAAAATACACCGTCGAAAAACTGCTCGGCCGCGGCGGGATGGGCGCCGTCTATTTGGTCCGCCACAATGTCCTCGACTCGCAGTTCGCACTGAAGGTCCTGTCTCCCGAGGTCGCGGAACAGAATCGGCAGTTCGTCGACCGGTTCATCCGGGAAGCGAAACTCGCCTGCAAGATCCGGCATCCGAACCTGATCGCCGTTCATGACGCGGGCAAAAATCCCGCCAACGGCATGTACTACATCGTCATGGATTATGTTTCCGGCGGCAGCGTCCGCGAGCTGCTGAAAAGGGAACACCGGGTGCCTCCGGAAAAAGCCCTGGCGATCATCGCCCAGATCGCCGGAGCGCTGGAGGTCGCCCACGCCCATCGCATGGTCCACCGGGATATCAAGCCGGACAACATAATGTTCGCCGCCGACGGAACGGCGAAGCTGGCGGATCTCGGCATCGCCAAGTCGACCGACGAGCAGGATACCATGCTGACCATGGCGGCCTCCGTCTTCGGTACGCCTTCCTACATGTCCCCGGAACAGGCGATGGACTCCAGCAAAGTCGATATCCGGGCGGATATCTACAGCCTCGGCATCGTTTTCTACGAAATGCTTGCGGGGAAGCGGCCGTATCACGGCGACAGCTCGATCCAGATTTTGTCGCAGGTCGTCGCGGCGACCGAGATCCCGGACATCAGAACGGTTTGTCCGGAGATCCCCGCCGATCTGGCGGAACTCATCGCCGGAATGACGGCGAAAAAATTGGAAAATCGCATTCCGAACCCGACCGAATTGCTGCGGCACTTGAAGTGTATCCGCATCCCGTCCGGTATGGTCGTGACGCCGCCCGGGGAAGGGCACGGCGACCATGCGGTCGACGTGACGCTGCCGACCGTGACCGGCGGCGGCCTCGGGCGGTCCCCGGCAAGTGCTCCGGCCCCGGGAGACGTGGACGTGACGCTGCCGACATTGGTGACGGGCGAGTCCGGCGAAGACTCCGGTCGAAACGGGGAAGCGCCATACACGGTGCCGACCGTCACCATTCCGGCGGCGGCGGCTCCGGGCGCGTCTCCCAAGTCGTCTCCGGCGCGGTCTGCCGCCGCCGCTCCCGTTGCGCGGGAAGTCGATAAGACCGTCGCGCTGGAAGACCTGCCGGATCGTGAACGCTATATCGAGGCGTTGGCGGAGCAGAGCCGTCAGGCAAAGCGGAAAAAGATCGTGCTATTGATCTGCATCGTATTGTTCGCGGTCATTATCTGCGCGGCGGCGGGGCTGGGGATCTGGTTCGTCGTCAGGGGCAGGATCGCCAAGCCGGTTTCTGGCGTGAAGCCGGAGGCTCCGGTCCGTGCGGAAACGCCGCCGTCTTCTCCGGAACGGAAGGCGGAGGAAAATACGGTGCGCCGACCGGAGGCAACCTCCGCCGTTCCGCCAGCCGACGTGCCGGCGGCGACCTCCGCCGTTCCGCCAGCCGACGTGCCGGCGGCGACCACGCCGGACATCGTGCCGGCGGCAGCCGCCCTGGCGCCGGAAACGCCGCAGATCGCCTCCGATCCCTTGGTCAAAGGCGGGATCGTGCTGCTTTCCGGGCCCTCCGGATCCGCGCTCGCGGCGAAAGGTGCGTTGACCCGGGAGTTCGGGGATGCCGCCGTATCCTTGCAAGCGGCGGAGAGCATGGGCGGGTACAAAGAGATGTTGAAGGCGATAATCAAATCGTCGCCATCGGTCGTCATCATCGCTTTCGCCGACAAATATGCCCGGGAGCGCATCTCGAAATCCAGCTTCGAAAATATCATCCGCCATCACGCCGATCAGCTTCATGACAATGCGATCCCGTTTATATTCATGCTCTCGCCGGAAAGCGGCGGGGAGGAGGGGGAGGGCGCACTGCTGCACTTCTTCAACGGGGCGATCGGAGAATTGGGCAAGTTGAGAAGCATTCCCGTTATAGACTGCGGCGCCCGGCAGGATGCCGAGTTGGTGAAGGCGGTCAAGGAACTGAAGAAGTAAGCCTTTCTCCGTTATCCGTCAACGGGGGCTCTTAAGTCCCGGAAAGGCGATCCGTCATTTTTTTGTCACGGCGGCTTGTGCGTTGCCGGTCCCGGGCGGCGGCACCTTCAGTT
>CACZPY010000132.1 GCA_902783135.1 uncultured bacterium | reverse complement strand
TATGTTAGATCGGGCGGCACGGCGAGCGAAACCACCGTGAACAGCAACGGCAGCATGCGCGTTTACGAAGGCGGCGTGGCGAATGAAACCATCGTGAACGGCGGCGGCAGCATGTGCGTCTCCTCGAACGGCGCGGCGAACGGCACCATCGTGGAAGAAGACGGACGCATGTGCGTTTCCGAAGGCGGCGTGGCGAACGATACCACCGTGAATTCGGGCGGATGGCTGTACATCGACGCGGACGCTTACGGCGTCACCGTTTCCGCCGGAGGCTATTTGGGCGGATTCGGCTGGGACGAGGATCGTTATTTCGAGACGATCGAAAACGGTTCGGCGGTCGTCGCCGGCAACGTTCTGCTCGTCGGCAATGAAATGTTCGTCGCTTCCGGCGGCACGATGAACGGCCTCGCCATCAACGACGGGGATCTGTACGTTTCCGAAGGCGGCGCGGTGAACGAGACCACCGTTTACTGGGGCAATGTGTTCGTTTCCGACGGCGCGGCGGCGAACGACACCGCCATGAACGGCGGATATCTGTACGTTTCCTCCGGCGGCGCGGCGAACGACACCACTTTGAACGGCTACGGCGAGTTATGCGTATATTCGGACGGCACGGCGAGCGATACGGTCGTGTATAATTCCGGAAGGCTCAATGTCGCGGGCGGAACGGTCGAAAACACGTGGGCGACCGGTCACGGCGCCGAAATACATCTCCATTACGGGACTGCGACGGATACGGTCGTCAAGAACGATGCCGAAATGCGCGTTTCCTACGGCGGAGCCGCCCGCGCGGTAACGGTCAAACACGACGGACAGGTCTACGTCTCGAACGGCGGCATCGTCGAATCCGCCACGGCGGTCGACTGGGGCACGCTCTACGTATTCCGCGGCGGCAGCGCGGACGACATCTCCGTGGACAACTGCGGCGAACTCCACGTCGCCAAGGGCGGCACCGCCACCCGGATCCGGGAAAACGGCGGCTGCGTCGAGATCGTCAACGGCGCGGAGGTGACCTTCGTGGCGAACTCCTTCTCCGGCACGGTCATATCCTCCGGATTGATGACCATCCACTCGGGCACCGTCGCCAACGCCGTCACCATCGCGGCGGGCGCGATGGCGATATATGAGGGCGGCATCGCCGATTCCGCCGCCGTCGTAAACGGCAGCGCGGACATCTACTCCGGCGGCAAGGCGACCGGTCTGCTGAGCTTCGCCGACGGCGCACGGGTGGTGGCGCACGAAGGGAGCGTCATCGACTTCGACATCTCCGGGACCGCCGCCGGCGACGCGGCGCGGGTCAACAATCTCTCGCTGATCCAGGGCGCCCCGGATTACACCGTGACCGTCTCCGGCACGCAGGCGGGCGGCATATACACACTCGCGGGCGGCGCGGCGGGCTTCGACAGCGCGATCACGGTCGTGACCGACGCCGGAGCCGAACTCGGCGCCATCTCCGTCGGCGGGGAGCTCAAAAACGGCGACAACACCTATTATCTCGCCAACCGCGGCGACGCATTGACGCTGGCGGTCTCCGACGCCGACACCCAGCAGCTGAACGGCAATGTGGGGAACGTCCATGTGGAGAACGGCGAAACCGCTTATCTGAACCCCGGAACCAAGGCGAACAACATCCAGATCGACCGCGGCGGAGTCATGATTGTCCAGAAGGACTACGGCGACGAACCGGTGATCTCCGGCACCATCACCGTCGCCGGACAACTCGACTCCAACCGGGGCAAACTCAACGGCGATTTCAGCGTGGTATTGGATGTTTCCTCCGGAGTCATTCCCCAGAGCCCGATGATCGTGAAATTGGAGCATGTGGCGACGATGGATTTCAACATCTGCGTCAGCGCCGATCAGAAAGCGGGAACATATATTCTGGCGGACGGCCTGGAGGAGGAGGAGTGGCCCAGCAAGTTCTTCTTCGGGATCGGGACCAAGAACAAATACAACAATCTGATATCCCCGACCCAATCCTATTCCGACGCCAAAAACAAATACACGCTCTCCGTCAAGAACGATACCCTTTATCTGAAGGTTACCCGCGACGATGGTCCCGCCGCGCCGACGGTCAAAGCGAGCACGACCGCGCCGACCAATAAGAACGTCACCATCACCGCAACGTTCTCGAAGGACAGCACCAAAAAGCAGTATTCGACCGACAAGAAGACGTGGAAGACCTATTCCTCCGCGCTCACCGTAAGCGCGAACGGCACGTACTACTTCCGCGGCATCGGCAAGAACAACAAGGCGTCGAGCGTGGTGACCTTCAAGGTCTCGAACATCGACAAGACCGCGCCCAATGCTCCGACGGTAAAGGCGAGCACCACCAAAGCGACCAACAAGGATGTCACCCTCACAGCGACGTTCAGTTCCGACTCGGCGAAGAAGCAGTATTCCACCGACAACAAGACGTGGAAGACCTACTCCAAAGCGCTTTCGGTCGCCAAGAACGGAACGTATTACTTCCGCGGCGTCGACGCGGCGG
>CACZPY010000131.1 GCA_902783135.1 uncultured bacterium | reverse complement strand
CTTTACGACCGAATGCTACAAGTCCGACGAGACGAAGTACACCGACAACACCACGACCACGCCGTCATCGCGGATATGGTTCGGCTGTAGCCGCTCCGCGAAAGGTTTTCAGGTCGAGAGGCTTTATTACAAAGCCTTGGAGAACTCCACCGGTGCGACCGGTGCGCCGAACATGATCCACGGCGGTAAATTCAATATCCTCACCGTCGCCGGCAGCGCTCACTCCGTGCCGATCGACGAATTGCGGAATTTTTGGGGCGCGATGGTGAAACAGAAGAAGGCGATATCGATCCGGTTCGGAAGTTACTACCTCGACAATACGCTGGTGCCGTTCGACGAATAACCGGCGTGCCTTGCCCCCCACCCGCAATACGACGGGAAACCGCTGTCGAAAGCCGATCTCGGCGGTTTCTCTTCGGGTGAACAACGCCCGGACCCACAACAGGAGATAAATCCATGAAAAAACTGTCCCTCGTTCTTTTGGTCGGGAGCCTGACGGCGCTCCGGCTTGCGGCGGTCGAAGTCGGCGAACTCGACCTCATCGGCGAAAGTTCCTTCAAGCCGGTCGTGATGCACGGCAGGACCTCCGCCGCCTACGGTTGGGCGATGCGCGACAAGGCGCGGCAGAAGGCAGGCAGCTGGAACAAGGGCAAATATCTCTCGGGCGAAGGACTCTTCGTTCTCAAGGTCGAAAATGGCGCGATGACGCTCGTTTTCCCGGAAAAGCTCCACCCGGCGTATGAGAAAAACGGGGTCGAATTCGTCAACGTCGTCCACGGCACCATGATGAAGGGCAAGTTCCGCGTCCGCGCCCGGGTCAAGGTCGAAAAGGGCACGTTCTCCATTGCCGGCAAAAAAGTCGAAAACTCTCCCGAGTGGCAGGAGATCGATTTCATATCCAAGCGCGTGGTCACGGGATTTTCCTATCAGCCGGTCTCCGGCGGCGGCTTTTCGATCTCGCACTTTTCGGTGTGTCCGGAGTATCCGAAACTCGGCGGCGAGATCAATCTGCCCGAGGGCGGCAAGCTCACGAAACTGCTGCTCCCCAAGAACGCCGGTCAGCCGATGCGCTGGTGCGTCGCTTTGTGGCAGAACTACCTGTGGCAGCTCACCGGCGTCGCGCTGCCCGTCGAAGTCGTCGATACGGTAAAACCGACCAAGGGCGCGCTGGCGATCGTCCGCGGCGAGACCGCCCCCGGCGGCTGGCAGCTCAAGGTCGATAAAGACGGCATCGTCCTCACCTACGGCGACGACCTCGTTTTCTGGCCGGCGATGGCGGACTATCTGCGCGAGTTGGGTCACACCATTTATTCGCACCGGCTGCCCCTCAAGATCGTACCCGATCCCGCGTTCGTGCCGAAGGCCGTCGACAAGAAGATCGCGCCGCGTTACCGCTACTTCACCTCCGCGTGGTACATGGCGGGGCTGGTCGATCCCGTGGTGACCCGGACCCGCAACCTCGCCGACTACTACCACATGTACAAGGACATGGACAGCCACAACGTGAATATCGTGATGCCCACCGAGATGTATTACAAGGAGCATCCCGAATACTATGCGATGAACAAGAAGGGCGAGCGCCCATTGGAAAATTACATCATCCAGCAGAGCCCGTGCTTCTCCAACAAGGACGCGTTCGAGATCAGCGCCCGGAATTTCGTGCAGTACGCGCTCGGCATGCCGGAGCGCCCGTACACGCTGTTCGGCATCGGCGATGCGGAAAACAGCTGCCTCTGCCCGGATTGCCTCAAGATCAACGGCGGCAAGCCCCACAACTACAGCAAGTTGTTCATGATGTTCCTGAACCGCGTCGCCAGGGAGATCGGCAAAGAAAGACCCGATACGCGCATCCCCTTCGGCGCCTACGCCGACACGATGGCGCCGCCGCTCGACGTCAAGCCGGAGCCGAACATCGTCGCCACCTACTGCATCACCTATCAACGGCTGCCCTGTACGCTGCATCAGGATTGCGAGCTCAACCGCGCCGGGCTGGAGGAGATCAAGGCGTGGAGCCGCTACATCGGCCGCGACAAACTCGGCCCCATGACCTACCGCGACATGCGCCCGTTCCACGCCGTGGAGCGGTTGAAGATGCTCAACGAGTACATGGCGGAAGGCATCTTTTCCTGGATCTGGATGGGATTTTCGCCCGCGATACCCTTTGTGATCAGCCGCTGGAACCTCGGCGACGACAACGTCGAAGCGCTGGTAGAGGAGTTCAACGACCACTACTACGGCAAGGCGGGCAAGTATGTCACCGAGGCGGACAGGGTGATCGAGGAGTACGCCAGAAATTACAAGCACACTCCCGAGGAGTTGAAGCGCTACCGCCAGAAACTGCGCCTTCACGTCGGCATCCGCTGCGCCGATCCCTATTCGCATCCGGCGTTGGACCGCGCGACGCTGGATAAACTTTACGCCATCTTCGACCGCGGTCTCGCCGAGATCGGCGATTCGGATCGGACCGCCCGGCACAATACGCTTCAGGAAAAGAGCTTCTACATCCTCGAGGACCTGCTCCGCTACCGGATCGGCAGCTGCAAGAACGACGACGAACTCGCAAAATACGCCGCCAGAGTCGCCGAACTGGTGCGCATCGCCCGCGAAGTGCCCGGTGTCCGGGAGCAGCTGCTGCCCCTGCGGGGCAACGAGGAGATGTTCACTTTGTTCACCGGGATCGCGATCAAACCCGCCAAAAGGCCGTGGTGCTTCGCTCCCGAGGTGGAGGCGTTCCTCAAGGATCCCGTCAAGGCGATGTCCGACGCTCCGGAACGCATCCCAGGCGGGCTGCGCTTCTCGCCGCGGATGATGAAAGGCGGCAGCGGCGCGCACAAATACGGCTGGCAGTGTCCGCCGCGGGTCATGAACAGCATCAACCGCGTTTCCTCCGGGCGCGGAGAAATCACCATCAGCTTCAAACTGGAGCGCGATGTTCCGGAATGCTCGTTTATAGTGCTGACCGGACTCGACGACGACAAACCCGGAGCCACCCGCTTCGCGGTCGAAGTGAACGACCAACGGATCTTCGAGGGACCGAACACCTTCCCGGAACACGACTGGGGCGGCATGAACATCCAGATCCCCGGCGGGCTGTTGAAGAAGGGCACCAACATCATCCGGCTCGTCAACACCGTGCCGGAGGACAAGGAGTACCAGTTCGCCGCCGACTACACCTGGGGCTGGGTCGCCTTTTCCGGCGCCGCCTGGCTCGATCCCAACGGCGGCTTCAAGACCTTCCTCAAGGGCGTCAAGAAGGTGCACGGCGGCTGGTATCAGGCGGAGGGCAGCCCCCACAAACCGCTCGGGCGCATCGACGTCAAAGACGGCAAACTGCACATCCACGGCGGCGACGCCCACCAGACCGGGGTCTTCTTCTTCCGGCGGCACCGGTTCCCGAAACTCGCGGCGTCGCCGTACCGGAAGGCCGCAGTCAGGGTGACCGCGGCGGGCGAGGGCGTGCTGACCGTCGATTTCGAAGTTTACGGCAAAAAACGCATCATCGGACGCAAGGCGATGAAGAAATCCTTCCGGCTTTCCGCCGAGCCCCGGAACTTCAGCGCGGAATTCGACGTGCCGCCCCATGCGGTCGGTCTTGTCCCCGAGATCGTAGTCGACGGCAGGGGCAAAGCGGTGGTGAGCGCCTTCGAGATGGAATTTACGGACGCGGAAAAGTTCAAGTAAGCACCCCCGTCTTCTCCCCCTCCCGAAGCGGTACGCGTCGCGGAGGGGCGCTTCATTTTTCACCTTGAAAATTCCGCCCGGCGGGAGTACAGTAAACCCCCGTACACCGGACTGTGATCATTAAACATCGAGGATGGAAAATGTCGGAATCCAATACCATCGCCCCCGCTGCCGTCAGCGTCAGAACGGAACTGCTCGCCGGGCTGACGACGTTTCTTTCCATGGCGTACATTCTGGCGCTGTATCCGAACGTCATGAGCCGGATCGGTCTTCCCGCCGGCGGCGCCATGATCGCGGCGGCGCTCTCCGCCGCCTTCGGCACGTTTCTGATGGGACTTCTCGCCAAGTATCCGTTCGCGCTGGCGCCGGGAGTGGGCATCGTGCCCTTCTTCGCCTATTCCGTGGTGATCGCGATGAAGATATCCTGGCAATTCGCGATGATGGCGGTCTTCGTCGAAGGGCTGATCTTCATCCTGCTGTCGCTGACGCGGGCGCGCGAATTCCTCTTCGACATCATCCCGCGGCCGCTGAAGATCGCCATCAGCGTGGGCATCGGGCTGTTCATCATCTTCATCGCGCTTCAGGGCGCGAAGATCATCACGACGGGACCGTGTCTGACCACGCTGGTCCAGTTCCGCAAGGACTTCGGCACGTCGGGACTTTGCGCCACGCTGGCCATCATCGGAACGGTGATAACCGTGAAACTGTATCATCGCCGCGTCACGGGAGCGCTGCTCTGGGGTATCCTCATCACCTGGGGGCTCGGGATCGTCTGTCAGGCGACGGGGATCTACCGCGTGAATCCGGCCGCCGGGATGTATTCGCTTTATCCCTCGCTGAGTTTCGAATCCTGCGGCCGGGCGTTTTCGGAGTTCGGCTCCCTATTCGGGCAATGCCTGAATGTGGGCGAATGGTCGTCGCAGGGAAGTTCCGCCTCGGGGCTGAAACTCATGTTCTCCATCAATTTTCTGGTAGTGATCTTCACCTTGCTGTTCGACGATCTTTTCAACACCATCGGCACCCTCGCCGGGATCGCCTCCACCGCCGGACTTTTAGATAAGGACGGACGGCTGCCGCGGGCGAGACAGGCGCTGCTCGCCGACGCGATCGCCACTTCGGCGGGAGCGCTTCTGGGAGCCACCACCACCACCACCTACGTCGAATCCGCCACGGGATTTCTGGTGGGCGGCAGGACCCGGCTGACCGCCTACACGACCTCCGGATTGTTTCTGCTGTCGATCGTTCTGGCGCCGCTCTTCACCGCGATCCCGGCGTTCGCCATCGCTCCGGCGCTGATCATCGTGGGGTACTGCATGGTGTCGCAGATCACCCAGATCAACTTCGACGACCTCCCCGAAGCACTGCCGTGTCTGCTGGCGATCTGCTTCATGCCGTTTGCCTACAACATCGCCGACGGGATCTTCTTCGGATTCATCTCGTGGACGGTGATCAATCTGATCTGCGGTCGGCGCGACCGGGTGAACGCCTTCCTCGTCGTTCTTTCGATCCTCTTCGTGTTGAAATACATCTTCCTGTGACTTCACTTCTTTTTGCGAAAAAAGAAGTGAAACAAGAAAAACGAAATAGTGCCGTGTGCGGCGGCGTTGCCGCCCGCTTACGGCACTTACTTCTTTTTTGCGGACAAAAAAGAAGTAAGCAAGAAAAAACGTTTTTCGCGAGAAAAGACGAAAGGCGGGAAAAACGAAATAGTGCCGTGTGCGGCGGCGTTGCCGCCCGCTTACGGCACGTTCCCCGCGCCATTTTGTAGGATCAGTAGGACCATTGGGACCGGAATTGTCCCGAACATCGGTACGCGGTTCCAGCCACGCTTTATTCCAATCGTCTTAATTGTCCTACTTGTCCCACTGCGTCTGTTCCCGGTCGGTGGCTTGCGGATGCGTCAGCGTATACCGCAAACGGTCGTTTCTTTCGCGCACCGACGTGGGCCGGGCAGAAGTGTTACTTGCCCGCCTTGAGTTCCTTGAGGGTCTTCACCGCTTCCTCGACGATCTCCTGACCGCCCTGCGGCGACAGCGGACAGCTCAGCGGACCGACGCCGTAGCCGCCGTTCTGTGTCGCGCGTTCGGTCGCCAGATACCCGGTGGAGCCGCCGTCGATGATCGCGGAAAGTTCGATCACGAAGGTCTGGGTGAAGGGGCTCCGCGCCGCGATGCGCTGCCCGAACTCGAAGTAGTATTCGTACTGTTCCGAAACGAAGCCGACGTCGCCGATGCGCAGCACATGGAACTCCATCGGGAGTTTCGGCTTGGTCTTGCACTCCTCCGCCCGGCGCAGCACCCGGCGGCAACGGTTCTCGCTGGAGTTGAGCGAGGTCGTCCGCCGCTGCCGGAGTTTGGGATCTTCGATCTCGCCGAGTTTTGCCCGGCGGCGTTCGATCTCCTTCAGATCCTCGCGCGCCTGTTGGCATTCGGCTTCGCTCGGAATGTAGCGGCTGAGCATGAGCTTCTTGGTCACGTGTTTGATCGGCAGGTCGTCGAACTGTTCCTTTTCCGCCCACGAGCGCGCCCGCTCGAAGGACGTGAGCAAGCGTCCCGCGATCTGCTTGCGCTGAAATTCCCCCGTGTACGCCTCTTCCCGGCCGTAGATCAGCCGGTAGCGGCGCTTTTCCGCCCCTTTGTAGTAGGGTTGTTCGAAGGTCGCTTCGCCCGCCGCCGCCACCTGCGGCAGAATGTAGACGCCGGGGTGTTTTTCCGCCATCAGTTTACGCATGTCGCTCCAGGTGTCGCTGGAAAGATGCACGTCCTTGATCGAGACCTGCGCGGTGTAGGGCACGTTCATGATCGCTCCGGTGAGTTTGCCCTCCATGTCGTAGGTGAAGAGGTAGTTCACGAACGGGTCGGCGCCCGCTTCGACGTGGCTGAAATCCGGGGTGTCGGTCTTGCCGTGGAGTTTGGCGCAGCCCGCCGGGGAGCCGCCGGGCGAGCCTTTCTGCCGCGTGAAGTACACGATGCGGCGGTTGAACGCCGTCACCACGAGGTCGTAGCCGTAGGCGATCTTGCCGGGCTTGCGGGATCTCCACGCCTCGATCACCGACTTCGCCGCCTGTTTCATGACGTACTGGCGGTACTCCTTGGTGACCTTGTCCTGACGGTACAGATTGGGTCCCGTGTGGGTGTGGGTGCCGTTGAACAGGATCTTTTCGACCGGAAAATCGGGGATCTCGCGCTTCACCAGCGTGCGCACCCACTTGACGATGACCTCCGGCGAGTGGATGATGTCCATCGACAGGAAGACCACGCAGTCCTCGCCGTTGTCGATGGCGAGAGCCGTCGCCATCAGCGGGTCGCGCAGACCCTCCGAGATGCGCTGGTGAAAGGTCCCTGCCAGCGCCACCGGCTTGTCGGTGGAAATGTCGTTCATCGCCCAGCCGATCTTGAGCGGCGCCGCTCCGGTGCACACGGTCAGCACCGTCAACGCGACGGCAATTATGGTCTGCTTCATATATTCCTCACTTTTTGGTGGTGTTATCCATGGCTTTGAGTTCCGTGAGACCTTTGACCGCCGCCTCGACGATCTCCTGACCGCCCTTCGGCGAAACGGGGCAGAGGAACCGGGTGCCGTAGCCGCCGTTCCGGCTGGCACGCTCGGTGGCGAGATAGCCGCCGCCCATGCCGGCAAGCTGGATCACGAAAGTCTGGACGAAGGGGCTCCGCGCCTGAATGCGCTGCCCGAACTCGAAGTAGTATTCGAACTGTTCCGAGACGAAGCCGACGTCGCCGATGCGCAGCACATGGAACTCCATCGGCACCTTGGGGAGTTTGTCGGCGTTCTCGTAACTGCGGATGACGCGCTTGCAGACGTTCTCGCGGGATTGGAGCGAAGTGCGCATGCGCTCCGTGGTCTTGGGATCCTTGCGGTATTCGGCGATCTTCCGGAGCCCCTCCTGCGCGGCTTCGTAATCCACCTGACTTGGGATGGAGGGGGAAAGTTTGAGGGTCTTGACGACATGCTTGATCGGCAAATCGGAAAACTTCTCCTTCTGCGCCCATTCGTGCGCCCGGTCGAAACTGGTCAATATCCGACCGGCGATCTGCTTGCGCTGGAACTCGCCCGGATAAGCGGGCTCTCTGCCGTAGATCAGCCGGTAGCGCCGCTTTTCGGCGTCCTTGTAGTAGGGCTGTTCGAAGGTGGCCTCGCCCGCCGCCGCCACCTGCGGCAGGATATACACGCCCGGATGCTTTTCCGCCATCAACTTACGCATGTCGTGCCAGGTGTCGCTGGAAACGTACCGGTCGCTGATCGAGACCTGCGCGGTGTAGCCGACGTTGATGATCGCCCCGGTGAGTTTGCCCTCCATGTCGTAGGTGAAGAGGTAGTTTGCAAACGGATCGGCGCCGCCCTCGACGTGGCTGAAGTCGGGCACGTTCGTCCTGCCGTGGAGCACCGCCTTGCCGCGCGGCGACATGCCGATGCCGCCCTTGCGGTCGTTGAAGTAGACGATGCGGCGGTTGAACGCCGTCACGACGAGGTCGTAGCCGTAGGCGATCTTGCCGGGCTTGCGCGCCGCCCACGCCTCCTTGACCGACTTGAAGATCTGGTCCGCCATGTATTTGCTGTATTCTTCGCGCAGCTTCTTTTCGGTGCGGTAGATGCTGACGCCGGTATGGATGTGGGTCGCGTTGAAGAGGATCTTTTCCGGCGGCAGATCGGGGATCTCCGCCT
>CACZPY010000130.1 GCA_902783135.1 uncultured bacterium | reverse complement strand
TTCTTGGACATGGCGGGCTTGCGCTCGCGGTCCTTCAGGCTCTTGCCGGCGCGGACGCGCTCGACGATGTCGGTGACGGTCTCGGTGAACTGGGCGCCCACGCTCTTCCAGTAATCGGCGCGTTCGACGTTGACCTTTTCCTGCTTGGAGATCGGATCGTAGTAACCCAGTTCCTCGATCGCCTTGCCGTCGCGGCTGGAACGCTGATCCATCACCACCACCCGGAAGCATGCCGCATTACGGGCGCCGGTGCGTTTCAATCTGACTCTGACCATAAGTTTTTCTTCGCCTCGTTATTTTTTGACACACGTATCTCTGGTTGCGCCGACGGCCGGCAACGGCAGGAACAGCCACGTTGCGGACGCCCGGCAATGCCGGATGCCCTACCTGCCCGTCGTCATACGGACCGCGCCGCCGCTCACAGGTTCAAGAGGATGAGAACCATAAGCGCCGGGCGCTTTCCGCGCCGCCGGAATCAAAAAATTTTCCGTCCGGAATGTCCGAAAACATCCCGGAACGAATAATATACCTCCAAAACCGGTTTTTTTCAAGACCGGGACCTGTGCTTCTACCGCGTACGGTTGTCGATCACGCGTTTCGCCTTGCCCTCGCTGCGCTCGATGGAGAACGGTTCGACCACCTTGAAGAGGACGCGGATGCCGGTGATCGACTCCACCGAAGCGGTGATCTTCTTGCGCAGTTCCTCGACGCGCTCGTCGTCGCCGTACATCTCCGGCTGCAGTTCGACTTCGACCGCGATGTTGTCCATGCCGTGCGAAGTGAAGAGGGTGATCCGGTAGTTGGGAGACGCGCCCTCCACCCGCAGGATGCCCGCCTCGATCTGCGACGGGAAGACGTTCACGCCGCGGAAGATGAACATGTCGTCGCTGCGGGTGGAGATCCGGTCGATCCGCCGGAGCGTGCGTCCGCAGGCGCAAGGTTCGGAGATGATCCGCGTCAGGTCGCGCGTGCGGTAGCGGATCATCGGCATCGCGTACTTGCTGAGGCTGGTGAGCACGAGTTCGCCGACCTCGCCGTCGGGCAGGACCTCGCCGGTATCGGGGTCGATGATCTCGGGATAGAAGTAATCCTCGAAGATATGCAGACCATCGTGCTCGTGGCACTCGATCGCCACGCCGGGACCGATGATCTCGGAAAGTCCGTAGATGTCGAACGCCTCGATCCCGGAGCGTTGTTCCATCCGTTCGCGCATCCCCTGCGTCCACGGTTCCGCGCCGAAGACGCCGACGCGCAACGGCAGTTCGCGGAGGTCGATGCCCTCGGTATCCGCCTGATCGATCATATGCAGGAAGTAGCTCGGAGTGCAGCAGATCGCGTTGACGCCGAAGTCGCGCAGCAGCATCACCTGACGGCGGGTGTTGCCGCCCGAGGCGGGTACGACGCTCGCGCCCAGGGCCTCGGCGCCGTCATGCGCGCCGAGACCGCCGGTGAAGAGACCGTAACCGTAGGATATCTGCACGATGTCGTTGCGCGAGATCCCGGCGGCGGCGAGCGAACGTCCCATCACCTGACGCCAGACGTCGAGGTCCGCCTTGGTGTAGGCGACGACGATCGGCTTGCCGGTGGTGCCGCTGGAGGCGTGGAGACGGACGATCTCGCTCATCGGCACGGCGAAGAGACCGAAGGGATAGGTGTCGCGCAGATCTTTTTTGACCATAAACGGCAATTTCGGCAGATCGTCGAGGGAGCGGATGTCGTCGGGTTTCAACCCGAGATCGAGCATCCTGCCGCGGAAGAGCGCCACATTGTCGTAGGCGTGGCGCACCATGGTGCGTAGACGCTGCAGCTGCAGTGTCCGCAAGGCGTCGCGATCGATATAATCGGGCGCGCAGATCGGATTCGCTTTGTCGTTGTTTTTCATCAGAAAAGACCTTGTTCGTTTAGAGACACATTCTTGTTAATATACCGTCGGCTCCTAAGTTTTTCAACCGCAACGCCGAAAAAGCGGCAAAAAAAAGAAAGATGAAATGGCGCTGACGCGGAAGACAAGCCCCGACCGGGAATAAACGCAGTAGGACAAGTAGGACAAGTAAGACGATTGGGATAAAGCGTGGCCGGAAACCGTGTACCGATGTTTGGGGTAATACCGGGCCCAATGGTCCTGCAAGTCCTACGAAATACCCGTTCGCGGTAACGCACAAACGCCTGTTCGCGTCAGCGTTTCACGCTTCTTACGCGGGGCAAACGGTTATTCGTCTGCAATCCCCCGTCCGCGACCGAAAACCGATAACCGTAAACCGTAAGCCCTGTTCGCGGTTTTGACATGCAAAAAACCCCGGCCGTGCTCACGGTCGGGGTCTGGATGCGTATCGCCTCTTACGCGAGGTGTTTGAACTTCAGCGTGTCCTCTTCGACCGTGAAGCCCCAGCCGTCGTAGGCGCCGCCGACGATCGCCTGATCGAGGTCGAGCGTCTCGGTCAGGATCGACGCTCCGTCGACCAGCACGTCGAACTTGTGGAACTTTTCCGCCGTCGCTCCCGCGGCGTTGACGAGGTCCCACTCGGTCGCGTTGCCGGTGGCGAGGTTGATCGCGATGGTGGCGCCGGTGAAGTCCGCCGCGTCCCAAGTCAGGGCCGCGGTCTTGGCGAGCGCGGTGAAACGCTCCGCCACGTCGAAGGTCCAAGCGGTATTGGAGATGTTTTCCGCCGCGGTGCCGAGGGTCATCGTGGTGTTGCCGTCGAACGTAATGCCGTCGAAGCCGCCGATTGCGCCCGAGATGGTCCCGGCGTAACCGGTGAAGCTCAACGTCGCGCCTTCTCCAACGCCTCCCTGCCCCGGTTCGGGCACGTAACTGTAACCCCAGACGCCGCAACTGAAGTTCTTGGCGCCGGTGAAGACCACCCTGGCACTTCCGGTCGCATCGTCGGCGAGCTGACCCCTCGCATAGATGGCGCCCGTGATCGTGCCGCCCGAAACGGTGATCGTCACGTTGCCCGCTAAGGTCGAACCGCCGGAGTTCGAGTGACTGCCGCCGCCGAAGACGTTGGCGACCGTGCCGCCCTTAATCGTGAGGTTCACGGTGCCGACTTCGCTCTTGGCGCCCTTCTGCGCCCAGCCGCCGCCGTAGACGTTGCCCATCGTACCGCCCGAGATGGTGAGATTCACGGCGCCGACCCGAGCCCAAACGCCCGCGTCGCCGGCAGCGGTGTTGTCGCCGGCGAAAGCGCCGCCGAAGACGCCGCGTCCGCCGCAGGCCGTACCCCAGTTGCCGCCCGATATCGTCGCCGTGACGCTATTGACCGTATAGACGGGGAGCGCCTTGGCGGTGTCGTGACCGGTCGCGTAACCCGCTGCGAAGATGCACTGCTGCGTGCCCTTGGCCGATTCGCCGTTGGAGATCGTCAACACGACGTCGCCGACGGAGTGGACCGTCGCCGCGGTCGTCACGGTGCCCGCCTTGACCTGCGACGCGCCGTAGATGTTGCCGCTCGTGTAACACTTGATCTCCTTCGCGGTGCCGGCGGAGGTGTTCAACGCAATCTGGGTGTCGATGCCGCCGACGCTGGTCACGGTCCCCGTCTTGGCGTAGTTGGCGAGCGCGCCCGCGTAGAAGTCCTTGGCGAGCGTGTTGCCGCTCGAGACCCGCGCGCTGACGAGACCCGCGACCGTGCCCATGCCGCCGAGGAAGGTGAGACCGTAGCTGTTGTTGTAGCTCACGAGTTCGACGCCGCCGACCACGCCGCCCGACGTCGCGCCGGCGGCGAAGTTGCCGACGGAACCCGCGCCGTGGACGAGGTAGCGGATCTTGCCGTCGCTCATGCAGTCACCCTCCGCGCCGTAGATGGTTCCGCCGGCCGCCTGAGTGCGGTCGAGATCTATCCACGCGTCGCCGGCGATGCCCGCCGCGCTGGTGGCGAAGGTCACGACGCTGCCGAGTTGGACATCCGCCCACATCAGCGCCTTGTCGTCGCTGTTGACGTAACCGGTGAGGAACGCACCGCTCGTGGCGAGGTCCGCCGCCTCGGTGGTGAGGATCGTGCCGCTCATGCTGTGTTCCGCGATCGAGAGCGTCTTGCCCTCGGCGTCGAGCGTGAATTCGCGCCCGCCGTAGATCGGGCTGAGATAAGTTTCGCCCGCGCCGAATTCGGTGTAGAACCCCTGATAGTTGATGCTGATCTCAAGGTTCGCGTTGCCGGTCTCGGCGAGGGTGTAACTCTTGTCCACCGTATAATTGACGACCGTCACCGTCTCGTTGACGCCGGCGAGGCTGTCGATGTTGAGTGCGCCGCCGCTGGTCATGCGGTTGACGTCGAGGATGAGGTTACCGCCCGCTTCGACGGTGAGATCGTTGACGACCGTGCCGCCGCTCGCGTAGATGCGCATCGACCCGCCGGAGCTTACGGTGACGCCGTCGAAGGTGCCGAACACTCCGTAGAGGTAGCCGCCGTTGCTGACCGTCGTGTTCTCGAAGGTTCCGCCGTTGGCGCCGCACGAGATCACCCCGCCGCTCAACACCGTGTCGCTGGCGACGGCGGCGGCGTTGATCAGTCTCAGGGAGCCTCCCCGGAGGATCGTCCCCGAGGCGACGCCGGTGCTGACCGTCATGGACCCCTTCTTGACCACCGTGTTTTCCGCCGTGCCGCCGCGGATGCCGAAGTCGAGCGCGCCGTCGACGACCATGTTCGTCGCCGTCGCGTTGGCGGAGATGTAGACGTGCGCGCCCGAGCCGAGGGTGATACCTTCGGCGCTGCCGCCCGAGTACACGATCACCTGCACGTGTTTGAGCACGTCGCCGCCCTTCCACAGCGCGCCGCCGGAAACGGCCATCCGCGCCATCATCATCGCATCTTGGGTGTCGTTGTTGAAGGAGTTGATGCCGAGGAGCGCCGTGTTGCTGACGACGCCGTTGCTGCGGACTATCACGTAAGCCCCGTCGCCGATGAGCGAGTTGGTGAGTTTGCCGCCCGAGGAAACGTTGGCGCTGCAGAAGCCGCTGGCGTACTTCTCCTTACCGCCGCTGACGATCTTTTCGCCGTAGCCGCCCGAGATGAAGGTGCTGTCGGCGACGGCGTTGGCGCCCTTGCTGCCGAGCCGCAGATAGGCGCCCGAAATGAAGTTGTTGCCTCTTACGGTGCCGGTGCTGACCAACATGTCGGCGCTGCTGACCAGCGTGACGCCGGAGATCATGCCGCCGCGCTCCTGCAGCGACGCGCCCTTGCCGACCGCGCTGCCGCCCAGAAGGGTGGCGCCCGCGTTGACGCCGCAGAACGCGCTCGAGGCGAAGTCGATGTTGGAGACGAAGCCGCCGTTCTGCACGAAGACCTCGCAGATGCCGCCGGCGACGGTCTTGACGTTCTCGACCGTGCCGCCCCCGTAGACCTGCAGACGGGTCTGCATGGCGCTCGAAACGTTGTTGACGTAGCACCACGCTTTGAGACCGATGGTCGTGCTCATCACGACGTCGTTGACGGTGGCGCCGGAAACGAGCAGATAGCCGTTGTCGAGGACGGTCGCGCTGTTGAGCGTGCCGCCCGAGATCACCGCGGCGACGCGCTTTTCCGGGTCGGCGTGGGCGCTCGTACCGAAGAAGCCGCCGACGCCGATGACGGTCAGGCTGTCGAGAGTGCCGTTGTACATGTACATTTTGGCGCATTCCGTGACCGTCTTGTCTTCGTCGTCGGCGATCATCGCGCCCGAGATCGT
>CACZPY010000129.1 GCA_902783135.1 uncultured bacterium | reverse complement strand
TCGTCGATATTGACCGTCATCGTGCCGCCGAGGGTCACGCCGTTGTTGCAGTAGAAGGTGCCGACGTCGAGCACCGAATCGGTGATCTCGAACGTTCCGGCGTTGTTTCTCACAGCGTTGATCGTGGAGGCGCTGATCACCGAACCGGAGATGTTGACGCTGCCCGTCGTGTTGGTGAGCGTGCCGAAGTTCAGCGTCGCACCGTCAGCGACGAAAGCCCCGTCGTTGGCTACGGTCGTCGCCGTGAACGCGCCGCTCGTCACGTTGACCGCGGCGGAGTTGTTCAGCGTGCCGATGCTGAGCGTGCCGTCGCTGGTGACGTTCGCCGTACCGCTGTTGTTGTTGAGCGTAGTCGCGGCAACGGAACCGCCCGCAACGTTCAGCACGGCGTTGTTGTTCAGCGTGCCAGCCTGCACGTCGTTGCCGGAGGTGATCTCCAGCCCGGCGGTCGAGCCGAGGGTCATCGTCCCGGCGCTCAGCGTCGCGCCGTCGAGTTCGATCGTCGCGCTGCCGCCGACTTCCAAAGTTGCGGCGTAGGCGCGGGTATCCTTGAGCGCGACCGTCGCGCTGGAGAGCACGCGGAGCGAATCCGCCGCGATCTGCGCGGTAGCGTCGGTGTAATCCGCCTTGCCGGTGCCGGTGACGTTGAGCGTGTAGTCGCCCTGGTTCAAGGTGATCGTGCTGCCGTCGGCGCCGACCAAGCGGCCGGTGCTGCCGATCGCCATCGTACCGAGGTAGAGGAAGTTCGTCCCGGTGACCTGCAGCGTACCGGCGACCGTGATGGTCGTATCGGCGGCGCGGTGCAGCATCTTGTCGAGCGACAGCGTGAGATTTTCGCCGACGGTGACGTTGCCGGTGATCATGCCGTAGCTGGCGTCGCCGCTCAGGATGACGGTCGCAGAGGCGACGTCGGTCGAAAGCGTGAGGCCGTTGAGCTTGGTCGAGTAGCCCGCGGTCGAAACGCTGTCGGATTCGAAGACGATCCCGGTGGTTTCGGCGGTCTTCGCGGCCAGCGCCTCGGCGGCGGTGGCGTAGGCGTTGAGGCCGATGACCGCGGTCGAAACGCCGTCCGCGAGGGTCACGACCGTACCGGAGGCGAGGCCGTCCCACGCGCTGTTCACAAAGAACGTGTCGGCGGTGATGTCGGTGATGAACACGTCGCCCTCGGCGTTCTGGTACATGCTCGCGCCGGTGACGCTGACGTTGGTCGCGTCGAAGCCAGCCGCGCCGGTGATGTCGATCACGAGCGCGGTGCCGGTGAAGCCAGTGCCAGCATCGATGGTGATCGAACCGGTCGAGTTGTCGATCGTCGCCGCGGTGAGCAAGCTCGTCGCGTCGAGGTTGATCGTGCCGGTGTTGGTCACGTTAGCGGCGGTCAGCGTGGAGTTGACCGTGATGTTGATCGTGCCAGCGTTGGTGACGGGGAGGCCGCTGCCCGCGTTGGAGAGTTCGGACCCGTTGGTCAAGGTCAGAATGCCGCCCGCGTACTTGATATTCAGCGGAGTGGCGTAAATGCGCGTGTTGTCGGCGACGACCTCACTGGCCTGGCCAGTGCGGTCGGGGGTGAACCCGGCGTCCTTGGCGCTCTGGTCGGAGAGGAAGAAGGTGCCGATCGACATGAAGGTGTCGGTCAGATACATCTTGCCGTTCTGCATGTCGATGTAGCCCGCCGCATACTGCGCCGTCGTCTTGGTGCCGTCGCCGATCACGTGGATCGTGCCGAGCGCCCGCGCCTTGGAGTCGCTGGAGCCGTTCTTTTCCTGCCGACCCAGAGTGGTGATGGTGATGTCCGAGAAGGTGGCCGCATAGGTCTGATCGCTCTTGACCACGCCGTCGACCACGATCTTCGCGGCGCCGGGATCGCGGGTCGGGTTGCCCTGCGCATCCACGTCGTCGGGGTTGTCGATGTTCTGGCCGGCCATGAGCATCTTGGTCACGAAGGTGACGTTCTCGCCGATGGTGAAGGTCGGGACGTAGCTCGGGGAGCCGACGAAATTCTCGATCTCGTAGTAGCCCATCATGTAGGCGCGGCTGTAGGTGGTCATGTTCACCGTGACGTCGCTCGCGGCGGTGAAGGCCACGTCGATGTCCGAGTAGAAGAACTGCTTGCCGGTCGCCGTCGCCGTGGTGTCGGAGAGGAACACGACTTCGGTCGTTTCGGTGTTGCGGTGATCCTTGTCGCCGTAGAGGGCGAAGACGCCGTCGACATTGTCGAAGGCGTTGATGCCGTAGTAGGCGGTGGCGCCGCCGATGGTGATCTCGTCGCCGATGGCTTTGCCGGTCCAAGCGGCGTTGACGTA
>CACZPY010000128.1 GCA_902783135.1 uncultured bacterium | reverse complement strand
TGTCGCGTGAAGATGGAAAATCCGGACCAGAGCGACGCCCGCATCTCCGCGCGCTGGCAGACGGTCGAAGGCAAATTCTGGGGCGGGCACGACGTGGTTTTCACGCCTCGCGGCAAGGTCGTGCCGGGCGAATGGGCGGAGATCAGGGGGATCGTGACCGTTCCGAAGCGTTCGCCGCGACTTTCCTTCCAGCTCGGCGTCTCCAAATGCGAAGGCAAGGTGTGGTTCGACCGGATGGAACTGTATCTATTGGACGATGTTGCGACTTCCGCTACCGCGTCCCGAGGCGGGTCGGATCCGGATGCGGAGAAGTTCCGGGGAAAGAACCTTCTTACCTCCCCCCGCTGGATCTTCTGGAAACGCAACTCGGGCAGCAGCGGCACCGATCCGGATGTCGCCGGCGGTTCGCCGCAGTGTCGTTACATCGCGGACGCGGACGAGGCGTGCCTGCGGCAGGAGCTAATCCTCAAACCGGGCAGACGTTACGCGCTGCGCTGCCGCGTCATGGCGGAGAACCCCGACGCCGGCAAGATCGGTCTTTCCGCTCGTTGGCAAACCACCGGCGGAAAATTCTGGGGCGGCCATGACGCCTCGTTCGCTCCACAGGGCAAGCTCGTTCCCGGAAAATGGACGCAGATCAGCGGCATCGTTACCGTTCCGGCGCGGTCGCCGCGGCTGGCTTACATGCTCAGTGCGACAAACATCGAGGGCAAGGTCTGGTTCGACCGGATGGAGCTCTATCTCATAGACGATGACGCGAAATAAACCTCTTTCAACACGGAAAGACAAAAACATGAGACCTGTGCTTTGCTTTTTCGGAGCGGCGGCGTTGTCGCTGCTCGCCGTCACCGCCGCCGCGGAGGTCAAACTCGACGACTGCTTCGGCGACAACATGGTGATCCAGCGGGAGCTGCCCGCGCGTTTCCGGGGTACCGCCGCTCCGGGCGAAAAAGTCACGCTGAAGTTCGCGGGGCAAACCGTCACGACCAAAGCGAACGCGAACGGCGACTGGCAAGTGACGCTCCGGCCGCTCCGGGCGAGCAAGACCCCCGCCACGCTCACCGTGACGGGCGAAGGCAACACGGTCACGCTTAAAAACCTCCTCGTCGGCGAGGTTTGGCTCTGCACCGGGCAGTCCAACATGGCGTACAACCTCTACCGCCAGACGCCGGGGTACGTCCACCGGGATCAGGAGGTTCTGGTCGCCGCCGCGAATTATCCGATGATCCGGCTGCTCGACGTGCCGCGCCGCATCTCCGCCGCGCCCCGGCGGTCGGTGGGAACCGCGTGGGAGCCCGTCACGCCGGAGAGCATCAAGGAGTTCTCGGCGGTCGGCTACTTCTTCGGGGTCGAACTCTTCAAGACGCTCGACGTGCCGATCGGCCTCGTCAACAGCAACTGGGGCGGCACCCGGATCGAACCGTGGATCAGTCTCGACGGGTTCCGTTCCCTGCCGGAGGGTAAATACCTCGCCGCTTCCATCACGGGACGCACCGGCGGCACCCCGGAGTTCCGCGCCAACGCCGAGAAATTCCTCCGCGAACAGCGCGCGTGGCTCGACAAATCCGCCGCCGCCATCAGTAAAGATCAGGTGCCGCCGCTGCCTCCCGCGCTCCCCGAGGCGTTCCGTGACGCCTACAACGTGACGCGCGAAACTCCGGCGGCGCTCTACAACGCGATGATCCACCCGCTCTCCGGCATGACTGTGCGCGGCGCGATCTGGTATCAGGGCGAGAGCAACCGCCACGAGTGGTACGACTACCGCTGGCAGATGCACGCTCTGTTGAACGGCTGGAAACTCGCGTTCGACAATCCGGAATTCCAGTTCCACTTCGTGCAGATTGCCCCTTACGTCTACCAGAAAGAACTGCCGATGATCTGTTTCGGGCTGTGGCTGGCGCAACAGCAGTTCGCCGACGAATCCGGCTGCGGCATGGCGGTCATCAACGACTGCGGCGACATCAAGAACATCCACCCCGACGACAAGCGCCCGGTGGGGCACCGTCTCGCGCTGCTGGCGCTGAACCGCACCTACGGCAGAAAGGAGATCGCCTGCGATTCTCCGCGCCTCGACCAGTGGAAGCTTCAAGACGGGCGGTTCGTGCTGAAATTCAAACACGCCGAACGGCTCTCGACCGTCGACGGCGGGCCGGTCACGGGCTTCGAGGTCGCGGGTATCGACGGCAAGTACTTCAAAGTCGACGTCGGGATCGACGGAGCGACCCTGACCGTCTCTTCGCCCGAAGTCGCGAAACCGCGTTATCTCCGCTATTTGGCGCACAACGTGGACACGGGGAATCTGCGCAACGAACACGGGCTCGTCACGGGACCGTTCCGCGTCTCCGCCGCCTCCGACGAGGAACTGCTCGCCTATTTGTTGAAGCGCAAAAACCTCGTATACGAGTACGACCTCTTTTCCGGCGTCGAAAACGGCACGATGAAAGCGAAAGTCGACAACTCGGGCAAATACGCGGGGCGGAGCTTGGATCGGCTATACTACCTCTTCGTGCTCAAGACCAAAACCGGGAAGACCCGTTTCGTCGACATCGGTTTCGACACCTTCACGCGGCATTTGAACTTCATCGCCGTCCCCGGCTCGAAGGTCAAGCGGAACATCGCAGTCCCGGTAAGCAACATCGTGATCCGCACCAACTCTTCCGAGCTCGTCTCGGACAGCGAGATAAAGCGGGGCAACCTCGAATTCTTCTTCTCGAGTTACTCCGCGCAAAACAAGTTCAATATCCGCTTCGCCGCCGACGACAAATTCGACTCGGGCGACGCGTACACCTCCGAGAGCGTGCCGGGATACGGCTGCATGCAGTTCCATTCCTACATGGCGTCGCCGATCTTCTGTTTCAACAACTTCGCGGCGGGAAACGAAGCCGATCTGGGCATCGGTATGAACCGGGGCGGGCAGCCCGACTGGACCTTCAGCAAAAGCGGGCACGATTACTCGTTCGCGAAACTGTACGTCTTCGCCGAATTCGACTGACCGGCGTTCGACAACTTGGAGCGGGGCGTTTACATTATCCCGAGCAAACCATGACCGGAGAATGACGCGGATGAAGATACGACTTTCCGAGCGCTACGAGGACGTCGCGGCGATACACGACGCATTGTATGCCTACAACCTTTCCAAGACCGGATCGGAGCGACTGGACGTTCACGCGGAGCGCTTCCCGGAGCAGTTCGCGCTGCTCCTCTGCGACGAAAACGACACTGTGCGCGGCGGCATCGCCTTTCACTGGGAAAACGCCCCGCGCCGCGTCTTCGTGGATTACTTTTACCTTGACGATCGGCTTCGCGGCGGCGGCTTCGGACGCCGGATCATGGAGGAGCTGATCGCATACGCCGAAGCCAGAGGCGCGTTGCGGATCGACCTCACGACCAACACCTTTCAGGCTCCGGGGTTCTACCTCAAGCTGGGCTTCGAGATCACAGAGGAAAAACCCGCGCCGAAGCCGCTTTGTCCGCAAAACATCCACTATTGCCTGAGCCGCAAGCTGGAACGGCCGCGCATGGAGGACTTTCAGTCATGAACGTATTGGAGGAACGTCGAAAATCATGTTTTGCGAGATCGTCAAGCACCTGACCATATACGAAAATACGACGCCGGGGGCGTCCAATGCCGGAGCGTGGTTTCCGGGGGTGGTCCGATTGCCCTCCGGCGAACTCTATGCGACCTTTTCGACCGGCGACGACTTCGAGGGACGGATGACGATGGCGGCATCCCGTTCCGCCGATGACGGGGCGTCGTGGAGAAGCGCTGGCGTGATGTTCGACAGATTCGACCTCGGACTGGGCAATCTCAAACCGACGCTGCTTGCCGACGGCACGTTGATCTGCCTGGGCTACGGTTTTTCGTTCGGGGACGACGGTTTGGTCAACTCCGCCACCGGCGGGCTGGCTCCGGGGGGAAATTACGTCGCCTTTTCCCGGGACGGCGGCCGCAGTTGGGGCACGCCGCAACGCTTCGACACCGGTCACCCGGAGGTTTTGGAAACCAGCGGTCCGTGCGTCGAACTGCGGAACGGCAATCTCATCGCCGTGGGCACGCCGTTCCCGATGTGGGACGGCAAAATGCCTTCCGGTCGCCGGGGATTCGTGCTCCGCAGCACGGACAAGGGGCGATCGTGGCGGAGCGACGGGGTCTTTTTCGACTCCGAACGCGGCAGCATCGCCCCCTATGAGACGCGGATCGTCCAGCAGCCATCCGGGCGCATCGTCGTCATGATCTGGTGTCTGGACGAAGCCGCCGGGAAAAGTTTGAACAACCATGTGGTCTTTTCGGATGACGACGGGCGAAGTTGGTCGCATGCGATCGACACCGGAACGGCTGGTCAGGCGTCCAATCTGCTGCCGCTCGAAGACGGTACGCTGCTCGCGGTGCACTGCGTCCGCGAGGGCGAAGACGCCGGGCTGTTCCTGAACCGCGCGCGGATCGTCGGCGACCGCTGGGAGGTGCTTCAAAGCGCGAAAGTATGGTCGGGTCGGTCGTCCTCGCGCATCCGGTCGCTGGACAACATGGGCGAAAATCTGAAATTCGGTCAGCCGTCGCTCCTGCGCCTCGCCGACGGCGATTATCTGGCGGCGCACTGGGCGAGTTCGGGAAAATTCGGGCGTATACTCGGACACCGCTTGAAAATAAATCTGTGACACGATCTTTACCAACATTTCGACAATCGCGATCAATCAACTGTCAGGAGGCAGAAAAATGAGCGACATAACCTTCGATCTCAACCACAGTCCGGGGAATCCCCGCAATTCGGAGGGGGCGTTTCTGCGCACCGCTTCGGGGCGCATCCGCTTCGTCTACAGCCGTTACACCGGCGACGAGTGGTACGACGGAGCCGCCGCCGACCTCGCCGAGGTGTATTCCGACGACAACGGCGAGACATGGCACGATCGGGGCGTGATCGTCCCGCGCGGAAGCGCCGACAACATTATGAGCGTGTCGTTGCTGCGGCTTGCTCCGAACGACGTGCGGATGTTCTATCTGGAAAAACGCCCGGTGGCGCACGGCAATTGCGGCGACAACGTTCCGGACCGTCCGGACGGCGACGACGGCAGATGCGGCTGCGTGCCGTATATGCGGAGAAGTGCCGACAACGGCGAGACCTGGGGTGAGGCGCAACGGATCATCCCCTTCGACGAATACTACATCCTCAACAACGACCGGGTGATCCGGCTCGCCTCCGGACGGATCATCATGCCGTGCGGCATCCATCTGTTCCGTACCAACGGCAGGCAGCGGGGCGGGCTGGTCTTCACGCTCTACTCGGACGACCTCGGAAAGACGTGGAAAGAGTCCGACACCGTGCTCTGCCCGAGCTTTCAGGCGGATTGGGTGTACGGCTTTCAGGAGCCGGGGATGATCGAGTTGGAGGAGGGACATCTGCTGCTGTGGATAAGGACCAACCTCGGGTATCAGTTCACCAGCCACTCTTACGACGACGGCGTGACCTGGGGTGCCGCCATTCCCAATATCAACTTTCCCGCCCCCACCTCCCCGCTGTCGATGAAACGGGACCCCGAGACGGGTATCCTCTACGCCATTTGGAATGACACCGACCGGCGGCGGAATCAGGTGCTGCCGCACCCCCAGTGCAACGGGCGTACTCCGCTCGCCATCATGCTGAGTTGCGACAACGGCAAAACGTGGGAACGCGATCGCGTGGTGCTTCTCGAGCGCGACCCGGAACGCGGCTACTGCTACACCGCGATGGAGTTTTTGGGCGGCGGCGAATTGCTGCTCGCGTACTGTCACGGCGTCCATCGCCCGCTCGACGGGCGCAGCAATCTGCAGGATCTCCGGATACGCAAGATCGACGTCAACGAACTTTGGAAGGACTGAAAAGGTGAGAAAGAAAGTAGTCAGCGCCACCGTCACGCCGTTCATGGAAGACGGCTCCCTCGACGACGCGGCGAAGGCGCGCATCGAAAAGTGCCTCACGGAATTCAAAGACGATCTGGATTGGTGAATATGAACGTACTGGAAAGTTTTTCCCTCCAAGGCAAGGTCGCGCTGGTAACGGGCGGCGCGGGGCACAAGGGCGGCTACGGCGCGCAAATCTCCGAGGCGCTGTACGAAGCGGGGGCGACGGTATTCATCGCGTCGCGCAGCATGGATAAACTCCGCGAGTACGCGGAAAAGTTCCCGGGGATGAAGTGCCTGCGGCTCGACCTCGGCTCCGCCGAGTCGATCAAAAGCTGCATCGCCGACATCGTGGCGGAGTGCGGGCATCTCGACATTCTCGTCAACAACGCGGTGCTGCGCTGCGCGCTGGAAAAGTGGGACGTCGACGGGGAACTTTACGACAAGAGTTTCCACGTCAACGCCTCCGGGCTCTTCCTCATCACCCGCCTCGCCGCCGAGGACATGATGAAGCGGAAACAGGGCTCCATCATCAACATCGCAAGCTACATGGGGATGCTCGGGCTCGACCCCGCCAACTACGTCGGCACCGGAATGCAGACCGACGGCGACGTGCTGCCGTCGCCCGCGTACCACTACGAAAAGGGCGGAATGATCAACTTCACCCGCTGGGCGGCGAGCGTGCTCGGCAAGTACAACATCCGGGTCAACTCAGTCTCGCCGGTGGGCTTTTGCGCGGAGTGGGAAAAGTCGCCCAGCCGCTTCACCGCCAACCACGCCGCCGCGACGATGCTGGGGCGGCTCTGCAACTCGACCGACCTCAAGGGCGGGATCGTGTACCTCGCCAGCGACGCCTCGGCGTTCGTCACGGGGACCAATCTCGTGATCGACGGCGGGTACTCCGCGAAATAGGAGGCGGCTTTCATGCACCAGTATGAGCAAATCACCGACTTCGACCGGGAGATCTGGCGGGAGGAGCTGGAGGATTTCGTGCCGGCAAAGATCTTCGACGCGCACACCCATTTGTGGGACAACGCATTCGCCCCGCCGGAGGGAACAACCGTCCCGGAGACGCACTGGGACGATCTGGATCGCTGGTCGCGAGAGGTATTCCCCGGTCGCGAGATCGGCTTTTTGATGCTGGGGATGCCCGTGGCGGGCATGAAATTGGCGGGATTCCACGATTTCATGGCGCGCGAGATCGCCAAGTCGCGCCATCGCCTCGGCAGCACTCTGGTCACGCCCGAGATCACGGCGGCGGAGCTCGACGAACTCGTCCGCAAGCATCGCTTCGCCGGATTGAAGCCGTACCGGTCGTTCGCGAGCGATCCGGCGAACTGCCGGATCGTCGATTATTTCCCGGAAGAGCAGATGGAGGTCGCCGATCACCACCGTCTGGGCGTCACCTTGCACATGGCGAAGTTCGACGGGATCGCCGATCCGGAAAATCTGGCCGATCTCTCGGACCTGACCCGGCGCTATCCGCATATCCGCTGGATACTCGCGCACTGCGCGCGGGCGTTCAATCCCTACACGCTCGAAAAGAGCGTATTCGTCCTGCGCGAGCTGCCCAACATTTATTACGATCTGTCCGCCGTCTGCGACACCCGCAGTCACTATCTGTTGATGAAGCACGAAGAGCTTTCCCGGCTGATGTTCGGCACCGACAACATCTGCGCGGGGGGAGTGCACGGCAACTACATCACCTGGGGCAAGGGGTGGGAGTATTTCACCGGCATGGACATCCCGCATTGCCGAGGCGACGCGACGCTGGTCTGCTACGAACAGTTGCGGGCGATGAAACAGGCGGCGGACATGGCGGAACTCACGCGAGTCGAAACGGAAGCGATCTTCCACGACAACGCCGCGGCGTTGTTCGGCTTCTGACCGCATTACGAATGATCGCCGCCCAATTCGCATTTTATAAGTATATCGTTACAGAGCAAGGATTTGCAAAACTAAGAACGGTTTGTTTTTAGCGTCGATGCTCCACCATCGAATTTCGGGCAACTCTTTTGGGTTGCCTTTTTTCTTGCCTTTCCGCCTCAAAATCAAGATCAAAACCGCCGCGTACCGTGCGGTTTTATGTCGGAGTTTTCCAACATGAACTGCACTTGGGAGAGCATCTGGTGTTCGCGGTACTCCGTCGGGGTCGTCCCGAAGGTTGAACGGAACTTGGGAAAAAACTGGAGCGCGACATCGCGCATTTTCCGGCAATCAATTTTTTTGAAAAGCAATTCGAGTCTTCGCGCGTATATCGACGGTTACTCCTCAAGGCAGCCATAGGCGTTCAGCATGTATCGCGTCACGTCGAGCAGCAGCGTTTCCGAGCGCAGTTTGAATTCCAGAGGCAGCATCATCAGCCGCTCGAAACCGGGTCCTTTGGCCGTGAAGTGTTTGCGGCGGCAGTTGTAGAAACTCTGCGGTACGGGCAGCGAATAGGACTCCAAAGTGAAATATCCCCGGTAGCCCGCGTCCAATAGACCGTTGATTACGGCGTCGTAGCTCACGGAGCCCTGAAACGGCGCCATGTGGGAGTCCACGCCGAAGTTGTTGTCGTGGATATGCACCGCCTTCAATCCGTCGCCCATCTCCATGATGCACTTGTACTGGTCGACCCCGTGGCAGTTGGCGTGACCCACGTCCCAGCAGCAGCCGAAGAGCTGGTGTTTGGCCAGCCGTTCCCGGAGCTCGTTGAAGTCGCTCCCCTCGAAAAGGTAGTATTCGGGAAGATTCTGGCGGCAGGTGTTTTCCGTGCAGACGCAGACGCCCGTTTCCTCCGCGGTCGGCAGAAGTTCGCCATAGAAGCGCGCGTTTTCCTCCATGAACTCCTCCCGTCCGCCGCCGCGGCGCCACACCGCGTGCACCACCATTTTGGGGATGCCGAGCATCTTGCAGATATGAAGTTCTCGTTTCAGGAGCCCGATGCGGTATTCGCGTTCCTCCCCGCGGTCAAAGCACCCCTCGGAACCGTGCGCCTGCACGAAGTCCACTTTCGCTTCGATCCCCGCTTTAAGGATGCCCTCCGCCCACCCCCGCCAGTTGTCGGAACAGAGCGCGGAGCCCCGATAATCGGCATGGAGCATATTTACGTCGACGTGCCTGAAGCCGCATTGCGCCAGCAGTTTGGTCGCACCAGCAACATCGTCGGTCGCGACATAATCCTTGAAGTCGTCGGTGGTGGTGGCGATTTTCATGTCATCCTTCCTCCGGTTTTACGGGATCGCCACGGGGTTGCTCCAGGCGTAGCGCCCCTGGGCGTCGATTATCTGCAGCCGCAGATAGGTCGATTTGATGCTCGTCTTGCCGGGGGCGAAAAAGCCGCTCACGTCGAAACGGCAGCTGGTTATTTCCCGCGTCTTGCCGTCGCCCGTGAAGTTCGGCACCTCGGCGCAGAAACCGCGGCAGCGATTCGACATGCCGATCGCCGTGGTGACCGGAGTGAACTCCGCCTCGAAGATGCCGTCATGATAGCTGAGGCGCTTGAAGCGCGGCCCCTGCGTCGCATAGTAGTGACCGTTCCTGAGCGCCGCGGTGATGCACTCCGCGGTGCGCTCTTCGCAGCAGATCTCCGTCCATCCGCCGAATAGATCGTGCGCATGGTGCACATCGTCCACCGCAAGCGCGGGCAGCGGACAATACATGTCGCAGAGGTCGTCCCATATGTGCATATTGTAGGCCTTGCCGATATAACGGGTCGAGGTGTTGTAGACTTCGATGCCCGCCAGTCCGTGCAGCGCGGCGATCTCCTCCGCGCGGAAGCCGCACCAGTAGGGATGCGCGAAAAAGCACAGCCCTCCCGCCGCGTTTACGGCGTCGATCGTCGGCTGCATGTGATTCTCGCCAAGTTTGCCCCGCTCGGCGATGGAAACGTCGAAATCTTCCGGCAGATCGACGCAGAGCAGATGACTGATGGTGATGCGCCCCCCCGTCGGGTGCAGTTCCGCTCCGGGGAGCAGCAGCATGCCGCGGGGATCGATCTCCGAAATACGGCTGTTTTTACGGTGGTCCGTGAAACACATGACGTCGTATCCGGCCTTCGAGTACAGATCGGTGACCTGATCCGGGGTGAATTCCCCGTCGCTCAAGGTCGAATGGGTGTGCAGGTTTGCGCGGTAAGTATTCAGTTTCCGTCCGAAAAAGTCGATGGACATGTTGCGATTCCTTATTCGATGTGAATTGTTATGCGGCGGAAGTTTCCGCCGTTATTTTGCTGCGCTGTCCGGGGCCGCGTCGGTGTTCTTTTCTATCTCCGCCATTCGTGCGGCTTCGGCGGCGGAGACGTGTCCCGTCACCGAACCGTCGTCCAGCGCGTTGTCCTGACGGTCGCGGAGTTCCTTGAAGAGCGATCTCAGGTCGCGGATGCCGCCGATCGTGAACCAGACCGCGCTGGTCAACGCCACCGCCCCGGCCACAAGTACCGAGGTGATCAGGAAGTACCAGCTCCAGCCGCGGGTCGACCACGGCGAGATCGAATTCCAGATGACGACGGTGAGGAACGCCAGTACGAAGCAGTAGCCGAAGCTGTAGAGGAACGCCGTCCAAGAGATGATCTTGTCGCCGGCGGTATGCTGATCGGTTATTCCGAGCACTCTGCGCAGGATGCTCCGGAAGGAGAATTTTTCCTTCGCGGCCTTCGGAGACCCGTCGAGGTTGTAGATGCCGCGGTGAAGCATCCGGTCCAGATTGAACGGTTTGCGGCAACTCAGCAGCGACACCGTGATGTACATGAAGATCGAACACATCATCGAGAGGAAAAGTATCTCCTGCGAGTTGATCGGGAACTCCTTCGGACCGGCGTACCACTTGATGTAGGGATCGAACGGCGACGACACTGCGCGCAATATCCGGTCCACCGTGCCGAGCCAGCCGACCTTTTCGAGCCACGGGTAGACGTGGTTGACCCAGTTCGCCTGCAATATGAAGCCGCCGATCGCGATGGTGCTTCCCGAGATCAGCGCGGAGAACGCCCCGGCGGTGGTGCCGCGGCGGCTGTACAGTCCGAAAACGATGCACGATCCCGCGCCGCCCATCCAGATCGCGCCCGTGATCTGCATGAACATCTTGATGTAGTCCAGCTGCGAAAAGAACAGACTGAAGAAGTATGCCGTGAGGCAGACGAAAACGATACAGCACCGCAGCAATAACAGATGCTGTTTCGGCGTGAAGGGCTTTTTGCGCAGCGGCAGTATGATGTCCTGAGCGATGACGCCGCCCCAGCTGTGCATGTAGGTCGTATCGGTCGAGACCATCAGGAAGATCATGATCGCGCAGAATACGCCGATGATGCCGGGCGGCAGCATCTCCCGGAGCGCCACCGGTACGAGCATCTGCCGGTAGATCGTGCGGAAGGTCTGGCTGGTCCCTTTGCCGCCCTGGATCTCCTTGAGGCGGCCGTTTACTGTGTCGTGGTACGGAGTGTCGAGGTTCTTTTCCCGCGAGAGCGGGTGACTGCCGTCAGTCGGCCATGCCTGTACCGGGATGTTTCTGAAATCCGTTTTGATATCCTCGCGCGCCGAGGAAAAACGCTTTGCTGCGGCGACGTCGTCGACCGCCTTTTCCGCCAGTTTGAGCCGGATATCGCGCGCCGGCACGGCGAATTTCGGATGGTTCAGGTAGGTGAACGCCGCGATCGCGAGGATCGTGTACATCATGGTCGAAAAGCAGCTGCGCCAGGTGCCGAGCACTCCGCCCATCTTCTGTTCGTGGGCGTTTTTGGCGGCGGCGTTGTACCCCTGCGAACCGGACCACGCCATGCGGTTGAAGATCGACGAGAAGATTCCGACCGTGATGTAAAAGGCGTTGAAGTTGCGCAGGTTCTTGATGTCATAGGGGTTGAGGAAACTTTCGCCGGCGACCCGGTTGTGGAGCGTCGGAGCTATCTCGTCCCACCAGCTGAAACGGTAGAGAACGAAGCCGATGATCAGTATGTACATCGGATAACTCAACAGCCCCTGGATGCAGTCGGTGACCATGATCGTCACCTGTCCGCCGAGGAGCGCGATGAAGAGCGCCACGCCGAGGAACAGCGCCATCACGACCGCCTGCGTCGGGATCGTCAGCGATCCCAGCTGCAACCGGACCGGCAAATTCAGAAAGTAGATCAAAAATCTCGCGCCTACCGCCGGGAAGATCGCGTAGTTCAAGACCCCGCTGAAGGCTTGCAGACACGCCGCGAAGATCCGGAACTTCCGGCTGTAGCGCATCTCCAGAAACTGCCCCATCGTCAGCGCCTTGGTCTCGCGGAAGCGGTAAGTGCAGTACCCGGTGAGCGCGAAGAGCAGCGTCAGCGGAATTACCAGCCGGTCCCAGAAGGTGAAGCCGATACCGCTGCTGTAGTCTCTTTCGATCATGGCGATGACGCTGATGAGCCCCATCGCGGCTTCGCCGCTGGCGACCGCTACGACGTAACGCCCGGCCACCCGGTCGGCGGCGAGGAATCCGGCGACGCCGTGGACATAGCGCTGGCTCTTCAGTCCGAGATACAACACGATCAGGAGCGGAACGAAAACGATGCACCAGTCAATCCACGACATTTCGATTACCCCCTGGAACAGGTCCCGTTTTTGACAGTCATGTGGTCTGCCGTGCCGTTTCGCTCAACGCCCGCTCGTACATCCGGCAGACGCGTTCGCATCTCGCGTAAGCGTCTTTCAAATACGCGCGCTGATCTTCCTCGGAGGAGTTGGGCAACGGCGAAAACGGCTCCTTCTGGAACGGTGTCGCCTTCATGATGATCTCGAAGCTCAAGGGACCGCGGTAGGCGGAGTTGGCGACCATCCGCACCACGCGCTCCCAGTCCACCGTGCCCATGAACGGGCTCCAGTGCAGATCGGCGGCGCCGTCGTTGTCGTTCAAGTGCAGCGCGCCGAGATGCCTGCTGCGCGGTTCGATGTAGTCGAGCTGCTTGAGCACCTTGAAGTTACCGTGCCCGGTATCGTAGCACAACACCAGCTGCGGGTAGCTTTTTAGCACCATATCCAGCGTGGTGAAGTCGTCGTCGCACATGTTTTCGACCGCCAGCGTGACGCCGAGCTTGTCGAGATACGGCACGAGTTCGTCGAGCGACCGCATCAACTGTTCCGTCTCCTGTTCCTTCACTTCCCTCATCTCGGGCGAAATGCCGTAGATGAAGTACGGGATGTGCGTGACGAGCGTGCCGGAAGCCTCCAGTTCGCAGACGAGCTGCGCCCGGTTCTTCATGAGATCGACCCCCGCCTTGCGCTCGTATTCGCAGCGCGACCAGAAGCGCTTTTCCTGGCCGTAACTGGCGTGTACATCGAGTACTTTGAGCCCGGTCTCGCGGAGCACGCGCCGGATATCGGCGATCTCGTGCGGTCCGTAGGCGAAGTCGGTGTTGTACTGATGCCCCCATCCGATGTGGGTGAAACCGGCGTCGGCGATCCGCCGCAGCTGCGGTTCGGGAGCGCCGAGCCACCCCGCGAAGTCGGAATAAATGCAGATGTCCATAGATGAGCCTTATCGTTCGCGCCGCCGCAAATTCATTTCGGCAGCTGTACCTTTGCCTTGAAGCGGAAGATCCGCTTTTCGCCCGGTTTCAGCGTGAAGCGCCCGCTCACCGGTTCGACGGTGAAGAATCCGCTGTTGCTGACGAAGACCCCGGCGTAGTCCGCCGCGCTGATCGTCCAGCGGTATTTGACCCCCTTGCGGCGCGCATCCTGCACGATCGCCTTGCCGTTCCACTTTTCCGGCTTGACCCTGCCGCAGAGGAACGGCAGCGCGTCGCCGTCTTGGGTGAAAAGGCTCATCCGCGCGGTCTTCCGGTTGGTGAGTTTCCTGCCGTTGACGTTGAGGTAGGATTCGCCCGCGCAGAAGATGTTGTGCATCCGGAAATCCGCCGTGATCGCTCTGTCGGTCGGGTTCCCGAACTCGAGGTCGATCAGGAGTTCATCATCGTCGGTGAGAGTGATGCGCTTCGTGACAGTAAGTCCGGCGAGGCTGTAGACCTCCAGTCCTTCGCGTTCCGGTACGACGGCGGAGAACTTGGCGGTGATCCTTCCGGGGGCTTCCTCGACGCCCTCGAAGACGAAATTCCGGAAGTTGGTCAAACTCGCGGCGTCGATGAAGTAGAGTTTGCCCAGATGGCAATTGCCGGTCATGAGCTGCTTGACGCCGATGAACTCCACGCCCCGGACGTGACCGCCGCGTCCGAGGTCGAGCATCACGGCGACGCGCCCGTTGTTCATTTCCAGCATGTGGTAATGGGCGCTGAAGTGCCGTTTCAACTTGACCGGGGCGTCCGGGCGGCGCAGTATGGCGAAGGGAGAATTCGCCCGCAGTTTTTCCGTTTGCTCAGCGACCTTCGCTTCGAGGGGCTCCTGCGGTACGGCGTCGCCGTCGACGACCTTGCCGAGTTTGTATATCGCGTAGCCGTCCGCCGGGACCTCCGCCAGAAATGTGCCGTTGAACGTGCGCTCGCCGTTGCGGGTCAACGCCCGACCGTCGAGATCGGCGACCCCGCAGGACCCGGGCAGCGTCACCTTGACGATGACCGCGTGCGGCGAGTAGTTCAGGATCGTCAGCAATCTTTCGCCGTCCAGTTCGTGGACGAGCCATTTCAGATCCCGCATTTCCGTCGGCGGAGCGACGGTATCCTTGCCGACCGTGAAAACTTCGCATACCGCCGGGGCGACCTTGACCGCCTTGTCGTCGCGTTTGCCAATGCGGTAGAATTTTTCGCACCGCGCCACATCCGCGAAGGCTTCGCTCACGGCGTGGAAATACGCTCCCGTCAGCATGTCGTTGGGCCAGAAGCCGAAGCCGCCGCACTTGAGCGCCGCCGAGGCGATGATGTTCTGCTTCAACAGCCGCGGGGTGTAGCGGTCGAACCAGTTGCTGTAACGCTCCGCCGGGTTGTTGAGCGCGATGAACGGTTTCTTGAGTATCGAAGTGCAGAATTTGACCTGATCGAAGAACGCAGTTCCCGCATGATAGGCCATCGGCAGATGGGCGTCGACCATTTTGTCCGAGTAGCGCTGGGCGTTGGCGAGGGCGGAGTTGTCCGCCTTTTTGGGCTTGGGAGTGGTGGAGCACATCACCAGCCGTACGCCGGGGAGATTCCTGCGCATGGCGTCGTCGACCTTGTCGACGAGTTGACAGCTCAAGACCGTCTTCCACTCGACGAATTTGGCGGGGTTGTCCAGAATATCGTCGACCGTGGCGGCGCGGTCAAGCCCGAGGAACTTGCCGAAACGTTCCAGACTGCCGTCGTCGTAACAGATGTTGTTGTACTCGTAATCCCAGATGATCTCTTTGATCTCGGGGTAGTTTTTGCCGATGCCCCGGAAGCCCTCCTCCAGATACTTGCCGTAAAGCCCGTCCGGGTCTTCGACCATGTACCACAACGGCAGCGAGTTGACCACTCTCCCGTCGCGGAGTTTGTTCATCGGGAGTTTGCCGCGGTAATTGCCCTTGCCGATGTCGGAGTAGAACGGCTGGGGCGAATCGGGCAGATTGAGGTCGATCATTCCATGGTTGTACATGAGGAACATCGTACGCTCGAAGCGTTTGTTCATATCCGCGTAGATCGCGGGATCGATGGTCGCGCGGGGGCGGCGGTCGTATACCGAGACGCGCTTGGAGAGGCTGCCCCAGTAATCGAGCATGGTCCGCGCTTCGGCGGTGAAGTCCGACGTGGTCGCGGCGATCCAGACCATCGGGAAGAAGTCCCCGGTCGGCATGCCGGACGGCTTCCACGGCGGAAGCACGCGGACGGGACAGCCGCGCTCGGTCTGCGGCTTGCCGCCGAGCAGTACGGACCAGCGGATCGTCCCCGACTTCCCGGCGCTGCCGGGTTCGGCGTGGATGCAGATCTGCAGTTTGTAACGGTGCGGCGGGACCTTGCCGAACTCGTCGTTCAGCGTGACGGTGTAGCGTCGGCAGGGAACGCCGTCGCGGGCGACTTCCGCGACGCTCATCGGGAAACGTTGATACTTGCCGTCGACCGGACTGTATGTACACACTCCTTCCAGACGCAGGAACTCCGGCAGTTCCAGTACGAGCCGCGATTCGCCCAAAGCGTCGGTTATGCGCTTTCGCTCGATGCTGCCGGAGTTGGTGTGCATCATCATCATGCCGGGCAGATTTTCGCAGATGGTGTACTCCCCGGCGAGGTAATCCAGCGGAAACAACTTGGCGTATGCCGGGCAGAGCTCCGGTGTAACGTCCCACGCGCAGATCTCCGGGATCGGAGCGTTGTCGGCTGCGGCGATCCCCCCGGCGGCGAGCACCGCGGCGACCGTAATTTTTTTGAGCAGATTTTTCATGATTTCCCCGATATAAATATAGTTTCCATTCCCCGTATTTTCGAGTCCGGAAGGATGCCGTACGTCGAAATGCCCGATACGCGGGCAGGAGAGTGTCCGCCCCGTTCGACAAGTCAGAGACCTATCCGACCTGAAAAACTCCCCTCCGCCCCGCTATCGGAGATGTCGCAAACTCCGACGACGGGGCGAAGGAAGAGGAAGGGGTGTTACGCAAGGTTCTTGAACTTCAGCACTGTATCTTCAAGCGCGAAGCCCCAGCCGTCGTAGGCGGTACCGGCGATCGCATCGCCGAGGTGGAGCCCGGTTGCGACATCCTCTCCATCGACCCGTAGTACGAACGTGCCGTACTCGGTGTTCGCCGCCGCGCTGACAAGGGCCCACTCGTTGGCGGCGCCCTCCGCAAGGTTCAGCGCGATGGTGTCGCTCGTGAAGTTCGCAGATTCCCACGTCAGTATCGCCGTGTCGGCGAGCGTTGTGCCGCGCGCCGATACATCGAAGACCCACGCATTATTGTTGACGTTCCCCGCGGCGGTTTCGAGCGTCATCGCTGTAGTGCCGGCGAAGGTGATGCTGTTGAAGCCGCCGATGCTCCCCGAGAAGGTCCCGGTGTAACCGGTCAACTCGTCCGAGACGCCGGAGAAGCTCAATGTCGCGTCGCTCGCCGCACCGCCAACGTAGCTGTAACCGAAGACAGCGCAGCCGAAGTCGGTCGCGCCCGTGAAGATCACACTGGCGCTGCCGGTCGTATCGCCGTCGAGCTTACCTCTCGCATAGATCGTGCCGGTGATGTCGCCGCCGGAAACGGTGATGGTGACGTCGCCGGATTCGGTCGTCCCGCCGGAGGTCGAATGACTGCCACTGCCGAAGACGTTCGCAATCGTGCCGCCGGCAACATTTATGTTCACATCGCCGACGATGCTCTTCGCGCCGGTCTTCTGCGCCCATCCGCCGCCGTAGACGTTGCCCATAGTCGCCTCGCCGGAGATCGTAATGGTGACATCGCCGAGGACTTCCGCCTCGACTCCAGACGCCATGATGCCGCCGAAGATGCCGCGACCGCCGTGTGCCGAGCCCCAGTCGCCGCCCGCGATGGTTGCATTGATGCTGTCTACCGTGTAGACGGTGCCGCTCGCCGTGCCGGTGGCATAGCCGCCGGCGAACAGACAGAAGTCGCTCTTGGTCGCCTCGCCGCCCGTGACCGTCAACATCACGTCGCCGGTAGTATTGCGGATGCCGCTCCCGGTACCGTTGACCGTCTTGACCGCCGAAGCACCGTAGATATTGCCCTTGAACTTGCCGTCCGTCACCGTGAGGTCGATGCCGCCGACGGTCGTGTTGGTCGCAAGTTTGTTGGCGAGCGCTCCCGCGTAGAAGTCTTTATCGTAAGTGCCGCCGTAAACTGCCGCCGTGACTTCGCCCGCGACGCTGCCGAAGCCGCCCGCATAGGCAACCCCGGTGAAGTTGAGTTTGTCGGCGCCTTCGTCGTTTTCGCTCAAAAGCAGGTTCACGTTCTTGACCGAACCGCCGGTCGTGGCGCCCGCGGCGAGGTTGCGGACCGTGCCTTCATGGAGCCACAAATTGACGTCGTGGGCGAAGTTCCCCTCCGCACCGTAGAGCGCGGTGGCGAGGTTCGCGCCATCGACGGTCAGCCACGCGTTGCCGGCGGTATTCGCTCCCGCGACCGCCGTCGGGATGGTGCTGACGTCCGTGGTCGAATCCCACTTGGTCGCCAAGCCGCCGTCGGTGAGTACGGTCGCGTTGGTGTTGTCGAGTTCCGCCGCGTTCGCCTGCGTGCCGACCGTGAAGGAACTGAACGTGATCGACTTGCCGTCGGTGAACTCGTAGTCGATCCCCTGGAAGGCATTTGAAGCCGTTTCACCCGACTTGACGACGATGTCGAAGACGCCCCGGTAGCAGTTGAGACAGTTGAGCGTCACGTTGGCGTTCGCACTGTCGGCGACCTTGTATTCGCGGCCGACCGCCGCTTCGAGTTCGGCGACGTTGACCGTCGCGTCCGCGGATAAGTTGCCCCAACCGGTGATGAGTGCGTCAGCGTTGCCGGGATCGGCGCCCTCGTTGACGTCCCAAAAACTCAGGTTGATCTCCGCACCGGCTTCAACGGTGTCGAGACCTGCCTGACCGTGCTTGAAGACGGTCAGACTCGCGCCGGAAGCGAAGACGCCGCCCGAGAGCACGCCGCCGGATTCGACTTCGACGATGCCGCCGGAGAAAACGGAGGCGTTCCGGACCGTGGCGCCGTCCTTGTCGTAGTCGACGTTGCCGCCCGCCTGAGTACGAACGTGGAGTTTGCCGCCCGAGATGGCGACGTTTTCGGCGAGGGCGCTGTTCTGCACGTGCAGTCTGCCGTCGTAAAGCGTGATGTCGTCGGCATAAGCGTTGACGCCGCGCAGCACCATCGAACCGCCGGAGATGCGGATGTCCGAGCCGACGATCGCCGCGCGTTCGACGTCGGTGAAGGCGACGTTGTCGTAGAGATAGAAACGGTCGCTGATGACGTCGACGCCCGAGACGCATCCCCCGTTGGACGCCCAGAAGCGCCCGCTGCTCACGATCAAGCCGCGAATGTCGGCGCCCGAGGAGACGTTGAAGTAGCCGCCGTCGAGTTCGAGTCCGTTGACGACGACACCCGCTCCGTTGGCGGTCATGCTGCCGCCGGTGGAGACGATGACCCGGCTCGCCGTGATCGAAGTCGCGTCATAATCGACGTTGCCGGTGCCGGTCGCGTAGTTCATGGAGGCGGAACCGCCTCTGGAGACGGTCAATCCCTCCAGCGTCGCGCCGTTCTGGATGTGGAGCGTGCCGCCGCGCACGGTGAAATTGCTGCCGCTCGCGTTGGTGCCGCGAAGGACCGCCTGCCCGCCGGAGAGCCGCAGGTCTTCCATCTTGATCGCGCTCCGCGCCACGCCGGTCTGGTTCGCCGAGTCGTAGAGGTAGACGTTGCCGTTGCGGACGTCCGCGCCGGAGCCCGAAGCCCCCGCGAAGAGACGGAACGTGCCCGCTTCCTGCGCAAGATCGTACGCCGCAGCGCCGGTGTAGAGGTACATCGAGCCCGTGTTGTTGGTGATGCCGTTGGCCGCCGCGCCGTTGGAGAAGTAGGCGTAGCCGCTGCCGGTGAACTCCAGTCCGTTCACGACGATACCGTTGCCGCCCGCGTAGAAATTGCCGCCCGTATGGATAACGGCATCGTTGACGACCGCCGAAGTCGCATCGTAGTCGACGTTGCCGGTCCCGGCGTAATTCATGCTGACGATGCCGGTGTTGGAGACGTTGAGTCCGGTCAGCACCGCGCCGTTCTGGACGTAGAGTTTACCGCCGCGGACGGTGAAATCGCTGCCCCTGGCGTTGACGCCGCGCAGGATCGCCTGACCGCCGGAGAGCCGGAGCGCCTCCATCTTGATGTCGGGCCGTGCCACGCCGGTCTGGTTCGCCGAGTCGTAGAGGTAGACGTTGCCGGCCATGGTATCGAGACCGGAACCCGAAGCTCCCGCGAAGATGCGGAAAGTTCCGGTGTTCTGCGTGATATCCGCCGCCGACGCTCCGCTTTGGAGATACATCGACCCATTGGCATCGATGGTATTGTCCTTGAAGGTGATGCCGGAAAGTCCGGAAACGCCCAGATTCCAATCCATGTTGCCGAAAACTCCGGCATCGACGCCGGCTGCGGCATGTCCGGATATGGTCCCGACGGCAATGGTCGTCTGTCCGCCGCCGATCTTGACCGTGCCGCCGTTGAGCGTCAGAACTCCGTTTTCGGCGACCGAAACGTCGAGGATCGTCGCACCGCCCGCAACACTCAGCGTACCGTCGGCAAGGACGCTTGCGCCGCTGGCGACGGCACCGTTGGCGAGCCCCGCGCTTGCGCCGCTGTTCAATGCGACCCGCCCCACCGACGCTCCTGCCGCGGCGGACACCACCGCGCCGCCGGATACGGCTCCGCCGTCCATCAGGTTGCCCGAGAACAAACTGACCGCGATGTTCCTCAGGATGACATTGGCGCCGTTTTCCACGTTCAATCCCGAGACGGCGGCGTTCTTGCCCACCGCGCCCACTCCGGAGAACGTCGCGCCGGTCGAGACGGTGACGTTCTTCGCCGTGACCACCGTAGCCCCGGAATCGGTATTGCCGCCGCCGGTGTTGAAGATCATGCTGACGGTACCGCCTTTGACGGTAAGTCTGTCTATCGTCGCGCCGTTCTGGATGTTCATCGTGCCGTTCGACATCGTGAAATCGTAGGCGCTGACGTTGATGCCGCGGAGCGTCACCGTCCCGGCGGAAATATCGGCGCCCGAACCGATGATCGGGTCGCGTACCGACGAGAAAGTGTAGGCGGCATTGTCATAAAGATAAAGACGCGCGCTCGTACCGCGGACGATGGCTCCGGAGGCGTAACCGCCGCCGGAGATCCACAACCGGCCGGTGCTCACCAGCATGTCGTAAACTTTTCCGCCGGAAGAAACCCCGATGTAACCGCTTTTGTTGGTGGCCGAACAGTTCGAAGCCACTCCGCCGTTGGATACGAGGATCTGTCCCTTTTCCAGCGCTTCGCCGTTGGTGAGCAATCCGCCGTCGACGATTTTTATGTTTCCGTAATCGCCGTTGGTGCCGGCGGTCAGACCGCTGCTGCTGACGTTTAAGGTTAGGTCCGCCATCTTTGTTTCTCCTTGTCCTTATATTCGTTGAATCATGTTTCAGAATATTTTCCGGCGTCAAGACCGCCTATCCGATCATTTCAGGCTGTCCGTGTAAAAATACTGATATTTATTGTTCACCATGTTCTCGCCTTCGATGATGTACGCCTTGACACTGGTCGCCATGAACTGGCTGCCGTAAATGACGAATACGTCGCCGAGATCGTCCCCGGAGACCGATCGCACGCTGAAATCCCAGGTGCAGATATTGGCGCGTCCCGAGTGGGTGACGAACGGCGCCGCGGTGTCGTTAGCCTCGTCGCCCTTGCGGTGTACGTACAGACCGGGCGAGGCGTGACGGTTCTTGCTCATGCTGTCGACGAAGAGGATGAGATCCGACAGCGCCAGATCCATTTTGGGATTGCCGTCGGCGATGGTCCCGCTGGTGGAGATCGAGTGGTAATTCTTGCGCCAGTACGGTGCATTCAGCCAAAGACCGATGCCGAACCCCTTGTTGACCGAAGTCGTCTCGCCGTTCTGATATGGTGCGCCGTAAGCGGCGATACGAAGATATTTTTCGTCGATATTCCCCACCCGTTCGCCGCGACCGGTCTTGGGACAGCGGGTGATTTTGTCCGCCGAGCCGTCCTGCTCGCGTGATCCGAGGTATTTCATATCGGCAAAAGCCTGTGCCCAAGTCGGGTGCGATTTGTCGCCTTTTTGGGCGTTCCCTGTAGCGTAGCAGGCGTTGACGCCGGGGAAGTATCCCCGGTTGTCGTCGTTGTAGCTCGCGGCGGCGGTGCCGCACTGCTTGAGTTGGGAAATACAGTTTGCCGACAGTCCCCGATCCTTTGCCGACTGCAGCGCCGGCAACAGCATCGCCGCCAATATCGCAATGATGGCGATCACCACCAGTAGTTCGATCAGCGTAAAATGTTTTCTCATAGCGCACCCCTCCATGCTTGGTTATCGGATTCCGTGACTGGATTCAATCTCTCTTGATCTTGCTCAAATCGCCATTGATCGTAATGCCGCCGTCCGTTGCGATCACGGCACCGTTGAGGTAACTCGCTGCGTCGGAGGCGAGGAACAAGGCGACCTGCGCGACCTCCTCCGGGGTGCCGAAGCGCCGCAGCGGGGTCCGCAGTTTCAGGAAACTTTCCGCGTCGAAGGTGTCGTCGTCCAAATTGCTCTGACGCACCATCGGCGTCATGATCGCCGCAGGCGAAATGCAGTTGGTGCGGATGTTGTAGCGCCCGTACTCGGCGGCGAGGCTCTTGGTCAACTGGACGATCGCCCCTTTGGTCGCGGTGTAGGCGTCGCACCCGGGGATGCCGATCATCCCGGCGCTCGACGCGGTGTTGATGATCGAGCCGCCGTTCTTCATCATGAGCGGGATGCCGTACTTGCAGAAAAGGAACACGCTCCGCAGATTTATCGCCAGCACTTTTTCCCACACGGCCTCGTCGATATCGGTGATGCGGCCGTCGCGCCCGGGCAGGTACACGCCCGCGTTGTTGTATATGACGTCGATTCGCTCGAAGTTGCCGAGCACGGCCTTCACCTCTTCAGACGACGACACGTCGCACTTGAAGAACTTCGCGCCGAGTTTCGCCGCCAGCGTTTCGCCGCGCGCGGCATCGAGGTCGACGATGGAAACTTGCGCCCCCGCTTTGGAGAAAATTTCCGCCGCTGCCGCGCCGATGCCGCCCGCGCCGCCCGTGATGATGACGATCTTGCCGTTGAGTTCGATCATTTCTTCACCAGACTTTTGACCGTCGAAACGATGTCGGCGACACCGAGACCGTACTGGTCGCGCAGCCACTCCTCGCTGCCGATCTTGCAGACGTTGACGTCCGGAAGCGCCATGCGCCTGAAACGGATGTTACCCGCGCCGTTGTCCATCAGCGCCTCGGCGACCGCGCCGCCCATGCCGCCGCAGATGTTGTGCTCCTCCAGTGTCACCACGCACCCCGTTTCCGCCGCGTCGAGCACCGCTGCCACGTCGATGGGCTTGATGGTGTGCATGCTGATGAGCTTGATCGAATATCCCTGCTTTTCCAGTTCGTCGGCGGCATGCAGGGCGTTGATGCCGATGGTGCCGGTGAAGATGATGGCCGCGTCCTTGCCTTCGCGGAGCTTGAGCGCCTTGCCGATCTCGAAGTTCACGGGACCGGTGTGCAGATTCTTTTCGCCCTTGTACCCGCAGCGGTAGTACACGGGACCGTCGTAGGCGAGCATCGCGTGGACCGCGCTCCGCGCTTCGTAGATGTCGCACGGCGCGATGACTTTCAGATTCGGCAGCGCCCGCATGATCGCAAGGTCCTCGGTCGAGTGGTGCGACACCCCCAGCGGACCGTACGCCATGCCGCCGCCGATGATCACGATCTTGACGTTGGCATTGTGGTAGCAGACGTCGTTGCGCACCTGTTCCAGACAGCGGAGCGTCGGGAAGTTCGCGATCGAGTAGGTGATGGCGATGTTGCCCGCCAGCGCCACGCCGCAGGCGACGCCGGTCATGTTCTGTTCGGCGACGCCGCAGTTGATGAAGCGTTCCGGAAATTCATTGGCAAAGGGTTCGATCTCGCCGTACCCGATGTCCGCCAGTATCATGTGGATGCGCTTGTCCTGACGCGCCGCCTTGAGCAGTTCCTCGTTGAAAGCCTTTCTCATAATGCCACCTCGGTTTCCTTGAGCGCCTTTTCCAGAAGTTCGTCGGTCAACCCGCCGTAATGCCACTTGTACTGATTTTCCATGAAGCTCACACCGCGCCCCTTGATCGTGTGCGCGACGATCGCGTAGGGGGCGTTGCCGTGACGGGGCTCGAACTTTTTGACCGCCGTTTCAATGGCGGCGCAGTCGTGCCCGTCGATCTCCTCGACCTGCCAGCGGAAGTCGCGGAGCTTTTTCGGCAGATCGCGCAGGTCGATGATATCCGGCGAAGCCCCCAGCGCCTGCAGCTGGTTGTAATCGACGATCATGCAGAGATTGCCGAACTTGTGCTGACCGGCGAGCATGATCGCCTCCCAGGTCGAACCCGCGTCGCAGTCGCCGTCCGAGACGATGCAGAAGATCCGCCGTTGGGGCAGCGCCATCGCCAGCCCGCACGAAACCGGCATGCCGTGTCCCAGCGACCCCGTCGAAAATTCGACTCCTGCGACCTTGTGCGAGATGTGCCCGCTCAGTTTGCCGTTATCCATATAATAGGTATCGAGCCACTCCAGCGGGAAGAAGCCCTTTTCCGCCAGCGTGGCGAAGAGCGCAGCACCGCCGTGACCCTTGCTCAGGATCAGCCGGTCGCGCTCCTCCCACTGCGGATTTTGGGGATCGACCTTCAGAATGCGGTTGTAAAGCACGGCGAGAATGTCCGCCATCGACAGCATACTGCCGATGTGACCGCTTTTTCCCCGATGCACCATTCTTAAGCAGTGCTGACGTACCCGGCGGGCCAGTTCCCGGCAATCGTCGTAGTTCCCCATTTTTTTCTTCCTCGCTACATTAATTATCATTGATAATTTACTGTCAAAAAGCAAGCGCTCTGGCTTCGCTTTTCTTTATCAATGATATATTATATCCAAAAAAACAGATTTTGCAACACCGTTTTGAAAAAAAACGAAATTTTTTTGAACTTAAAGCCGATCGATGTATTCGTTGCGGGCGAATAGAGCGGCTCCGAGGGCGGAGTTTTCCGTCGAACGCGATTCGGAGTCGATGGCGAGCATCCGGTTCATCGGATAGATGACCTCTTTGAACAGTGCCGCGCGGACCGCGGCAAAATAGACGCCGTCCCCGGCGCAGATGGTTCCGCGCATGGTGATGTTGCCGACGCCGAGGATCCCGACCACCTTGGCGAGGATGCTGCCCATCTGCTCGCCGGCCTCGCGGAGGACGGTCTCGCAGAGCCGGTCGCCCGAAGCGGCAAGTGCCAGCGCTTCGGATTCGGTCAGGCGCTTTCCCGTCAACTGGAAGAGGCGCTCCAGCACCGCACCGACTCCGGCAACGGTCTCGAGGCACCCGCGGTTGCCGCAGCGGCAGAGCTCGCCGTTCGGGACTGCGACCAGATGCCCGAGTTCGCCCGCCATAGGCATATGACGCTGCCAGAAGTTGTACGGGTCGCGCAGGGACATGCCGATGCCGTCCGGCATGATGTTGATGTAGATGTGCGGGCTTTTGCTGTTGCGGCTGTGCGCGGCGAAGCAGTCGGCATCCACGCGGTCGATCAGGAAAAAATCGTAATGGAAACGCTCGCGGAATGCCTTGCCGAGCGGGATGTCCCGCCACCCCGGAAGGTGGGCGGAAAAGACGCCGGTCTCGTGGGGCGGATCGACGAGTCCGATGTCGCTCACGCCGAGGGCGCAGATGCTGTCGCGCTTGAAGGGCAAGATGAATTTTTCCGTCGCCGCGAGCAGTTGGTCGAGTCGCTGGTCCTGCGGCAGCTCGACGCTTTGGGACGCCAGTTTTTCGCCGAGGGCGTCCACCGCCACGAAATTCGCGCCGGTCAAATGGTGCTCGAGACCGATGAAGATGAAACACTGAGGCGAGAGCTTCAGTTTGCAGTTGCGGCGACGGTCGGGCTCTTCGCGGACGATCAGAGTCTGCGCTTCGAGATCGTTGCATACGTCGACGATGGCGTTCTGACGCATCTTCAAGGCGTGCATGATCTCGCTGCGGGTCAGCGGTCCGCGCTTGAAGATGAGCTTTATGACGCTCCGCGCATATTTATTGGATGCGACCATCGAAAAAGCCTCATGGATTTTGAATATTCAAAATATCATCGATAATATATCCCCGCCTCATACAAAATGCAAAAAAACGCCGGATCAAGCCGGGATGTCGAATATAGTGCGCGCGTTCTTCCGTAAAACGCTCTATCCCCGATGGACACCACAAGTGTCACGCCTGCATTGCAATACAATACAATGGTTTGCAAATAAGGACAGTTCGTTTTAAGCGTCGATGCTCCACCAGTCTTCAAAAAAGTCCGGTCGTCGACCGGATTTTTTTTCGCCTTGGCAAGCCATGCGCAGCCAAGCGAACCCGGCAGGGGAAGACTGCCACGGCTAAATCTGCGTCAGCAGATGAAGCCGGGCAAAACACGGAGAACAATGATAAACTCTCTCTTTTCCACGGTTTTTTCTCCGCCGAGTAATTTCATGGACTTTATGATTTCGCTCAAACGAACTGGCGGAAATCCAACCTTCGCCGCCGCGCGGAGTGCGGTTTTGGAGACGCAAAAAACGTCCCGGCAGCGTCATGTTCACTGCCTTCTCCCGATTGACCGTCGAACGGATGTCTGCCCGCTAACATACATCCCGCCGGCGGAGGGTTTTCAATACCGGCTCCGAAGCGACAGCTGTCGTTTCGGATGCCGCTGCAGGACCGAACTTGAAAAAAATCTAAAAGATGCTATAGGAAAAAAATGGGAGATAACCGGGTTCCTTGATTCGAAAAAAGATAACGGGGGATTTCCCGCAAAGTATCCCCTCCTTGACAATGAGGATTCTTTCGAATTCAAAGAAGGCGATCTTATCGTTTTGGCAATCGCGGATCCGGACATCAAGGAACGCTTGTATCATAAGCTCCGTGAAAAAGTGCAGTTTTTCACATTTGTCCATCCATCATCTCGGGTCTTGGACTATTCCACTATCGGCGAGGGGACGATCATTTATCCGAACTGTTTTATTTCCTCCAATGTTTCGATCGGAAGACTTGTTACGATAAATAACGGTTCGCAGATCGGACATGATGCATCGATCGGCGACTATTCGAGCCTTATGGCGCATGTCGATCTCGGCGGCGGAGTCATTCTGGGGAACAACTCCTTTATGGGAACACAATCCGCGATCGCGCCTTATAAAAAGATTGCTTCGCACACGAAAATATCGATCGGAAGCATTGTTATGCGCTCCACGACACGACCGGGATGCACATTGTTGGGCAATCCGGCGGTAAAGTTCGAATAGGAGACAGCGGCGTCGCCGATCTTCTGCTTCAACAACTTCGCGGCGGGTAACGACGCCGACCTGGGCATCGGCATGAACCGGGGCGGTCATCCCGACTGGACCTTCGGCAAAAGCGGTCGGGATTACTCGTCCGCAAAAATGTACGTCTTCGCCGAGTTCGACTGATCGCGCTTGACAACTTGGCGCGGGGCGTTTACATTACCCCGCGCAAACCATGACGGGAGGATGAAGCGGATGACGACACGGTTTTCCGAGCGCTACGAGGATATCGCGGCGATACACGACGCATTGTACAGTTACAACCTTTCCAAGACCGGAGCGGACCGGGTGGACGTCCACGCGGAGCGCTTCCCGGAGCAGTTCGCGCTGCTCGTCTGCGACGAAAACGACAAGGCGCGCGGCGGCATCGCCTTTCACTGGGAAAACGCCCCGCGCCGCATCTTCGCCGACTACCTTTATCTCGACGACCGGCTTCGCGGCGGCGGCTTCGGCCGCCGGCTCATGGAGGCGCTGATCGAATACGCCAAGGCCGGGGGCGCGTCGAGGATCGACCTCACGACCAACACGTTTCAGGCTCCGGGGTTCTACCTCAAGATGGGCTTCAAGATCACGGAGGATAAGCCTGATCCCAAGCCGCGGTGCCCGGAAAACATCCACTATTGCCTGAGTCGCGACCTCTGACGGGCGCGCATGGAGGAGTTGTGACCATGAACGTATTGGAAAGTTTTTCGCTCGCGGGCAAGGTTGCGCTGGTCACGGGCGGCGCGGGGCACAAGGTGACCGGTATGCCGACGGTATTTTGGACACTCTCATTGGGACGATCCAAGATAAGCGTAACAGGAGCAATATATTCCCTGAAAGTGGAAATATTTCCGGTTTTGGGTAAAATGGCGGCAGTATTTCGCGGGTCGAACGTGGCTGATCCGGGAAATTCGCCCCCCCCGGGAGCGACGGCTTTCATGCGGCAGTATGAGAAAATCACCGACTTCTCTTCAAAAAATCCGGCTCGACCGAGCCGGATTTTTTTCGCCTTGGCAGGCCGTCTGCGGCGAGCGGCGGATTGTCATTTCCCGATATCGGCGGCGCCGTCGATGCGCACGTTGCGCAGGTTTCCCGGACCGGATCGCAGGGTGATCTCCGTCGCTTCGGGGTTGAGGTTCGTCACGTTTGAGATTTCGGAGTCCGTCAGCGACCCCGCGACAAGGATCGCGTGGCGCGCGCTCGAACGGATGCCGGAAATGCGGAAGCGGGCAGTGTCCCCGAGCGGGGTCACGCCGCCCCATGCGGGGTTGGCGTCGCCGATTTTGACGGCGGCCCGGCAGCGGAAGCCCGCGGGCGACGTATCCTGTAGATTTTCGAGCCCGATGTCGTACATCCGCACTCCGGAACTGTTGAGAAAGCGCACGATGTGATGCCCCCCGGCGCAGTAACCGGCGACATTGCGGATGCGGATGGCGAAAACGTCGTTTTCGCGCATGTTT
>CACZPY010000127.1 GCA_902783135.1 uncultured bacterium | reverse complement strand
GGAGCGAGTGACCGGAATCGAACCGGCGACAATCACGTTGGCAACGTGATGCTCTACCAACTGAGCTACACTCGCTTGCGGTATGCAGTTAATATATACCCGCCGACGGGACTTTTCAAACCTCAAAAAGAGGTTTTTTGCGTATTTTTTCAAATTTTTCCGAAACAACGTCCCGTTTCCCACGCGGAACGCTTCCGCTTCAGCGGCGGACCAGCAAGTCGAGGAATGCCGTGCAGAGCCGGGAAAACGGCGGATACCGGAACGGCAGATCGAACCAGCGGCTTTGTTCCATCACCGGCTTGTAATGGGTGAAGGTGTCGAAAGTGCGTTTTCCGTGATAGGCCCCCATGCCGCTCGCCCCGACGCCGCCGAAGGGCATATCCGGGTTGATGAAGTGGGTGACGACGTCGTTGAAGACCAATGCGCCGGAACTGCTTTCCCGGCGCAGCCGCCGACGGAGCGCCCCGCTGCCGCCGAAGCAGTAGATCGCCAGAGGCTTGCCGTGGCGCCGGACCGACGCGAAAAGTTCTTCGTCGCTCTCGTAGGTGACCACCGGCAGCACCGGACCGAAGATCTCCTCCGCGAGCAGCGGATCTTCCGGGGCCAGGCGGTCGACGATCGTGGGTTCGATGCTCAGGCGATCCGGCTGCTTGTCGCCGCCGCAGATCAGCCGCCCGTTCCCGGCGAGGCGGCTGACCCGCTCGTAGGCGCGAGAGTCGATCAGATGTCCGAGGTCGGAACTCTCGAGCGGCAGCGTCCCGTAAAACTTGCGGACCGCCTGTTTCAGCTGTTCGGTCAATTCGTCCTTGACTGCGGAGTGTACCAGCAGATAATCGGGGGCGACGCAGGTCTGACCGCAGTTGGTGAACTTGCCCCACACGATGCGGCGGGCGGCGATCTTCAGATTGGCGCACGGCGCGACGATGCAGGGACATTTGCCGCCCATTTCCAACGTGACCGGAGTCAGGTTTTCCGCGGCGGAGCGCAGCACTTCCCTGCCCCCCTGCCCGTTGCCGGTATAGAATATATAGTCGAAGCGCTCCCGCAGCAGTTCGGAGAACTTCATTTCGCCGTCGACGACGGTGATCTCGTCGTCGAACGCCTCACCGATCAGCCACTGCAGAAAGTTGCTGACATGCGGCGCGCGGTCGTGAAGTTTCAGCACCGTCTGATTGCCGGCGGCGTAGGCTCCGGCGAGCGGCTCCAGCGCCAGCAGCAAGGGATAGTTCCACGTAGCGACGATCAGCACCAGTCCGTAAGGTTCCGGCACGACATAGCCGGAGGCGGGGAAGTTCATCCACGACACGCCGGCGCGATGCTTGCGACCGAGCGACGGCAGTTTGCGGATCAGATACCGCAGGATCCCGGTCAGCGGCAGAAGTTCGGTGGAATAACTTTCGAAAGCGGATTTTCCGAGGTCGTCCCGCAGCGCCGCCACTGCCGCTTCGCGATGCTCGATCACCAGCGACAACAGCTTCTTGAGCCGCGCTCGCCGCTGCGACACCGACGGATAAACGCATTCATCGGCGAGTTTACGCCGCTCCGCCAAACGCTTGATGACCTGCTGCCGCTGCTGTTCCACGGCTCACCTCTCCATCGGACTATGCGCTACTTCGCGTACTCGACCGAGCGGGTCTCGCGAATGATGGTGACCTTGATCTGTCCGGGATAGGTCATCTCCTTTTCGATGCGGGCGCAGATATCCTTGGCGAGCATCTGCGCCTCGCCCTCGCTGATCTTCTCGGGAGTCACGACCACCCGGATCTCGCGCCCCGCCTGCAGAGCAAAGCAGGATTCGACGCCGGAAAATTCGTGAGCAATGGATTCCAGCTGTTCCAAACGCTTCAAGTACAGCTCGGTGGTCTCGCTGCGGGCGCCGGGGCGCGACGCGCTCAACGTATCGCAGGCGTTGATGAGGATGTCGTACAACGTCTCCGGCTCCACCTCGCCGTGGTGAGCGGCGACCGCGTTGACCACATCCTTCGCCTCGTTGCACTTGCGGAGCAGATCCGCGCCGATCTGAGCGTGCGGCCCTTCGACCTCGTGGTCGATCGCCTTGCCTATATCGTGGAAAAGACCGATGCGTTTGGCTTTCTTCTCGTCCAGACCGAGTTCCGCGGCGATCATGCCCATGAAGTAGGCGGTCTCCAGCGAGTGCTTGAGCACGTTCTGCGAGAAGCTGTAACGGTATTTGAGCCGTCCCAGAAGTTTTATCAGCTGCTGCGGCACCCCCTGGATGCCGGTTTCGAGCACCGCCGCCTCGCCGACCTGGAAAAGTTCCTCGTCGAGTTCCTTGGATATCTTGCGCACCAGTTCCTCGACGCGGGTCGGATGGATGCGGCCGTCGTTGATGAGCCGTTCCATCAGCTGCCTGGCGACCTCCTTGCGGACGGGATCGAAGCAGCTGATGACCACCGCTTCCGGAGTATCGTCGATGAGGATGCTGACGCCGGTGGCGGCTTCGATGGCGCGGATGTTGCGCCCTTCCCTGCCGATGATGCGCCCCTTCATCTCGTCGTTGGGCAGCGGGATCGTCGCGGTCGTACGTTCGTAGGTGCAATCGGAGGCGTAGCGCTGGATCGCGTAGGTGAGGATCCGCCGCGCTTCGCGCTCGCTGCGGTTCTTCGCCTCTTCGAGCAGATTGCGCACCAGAATGCCGGATTCGTTCTTGACCTCGTTGCTGAGTTTTTCCAGCAGCACCTCGCGCGCCTCGTCGCGGGAGTAGCCGGAGATGCGCTCGAGTTCGTCGATCTGACGCGAGATGTTTTTGGCGAGTTCCTGTTCGCGGGCGGTCAGCCGTTCGCGGAGCAGCGTCGTTTCGTGTTCCTGTTTTTCGACCGCCTTGATCTTTTCGTCCATCTTGTCGGCGCGGTTGTCCAGCAGTTCTTCGCGCTGGGCGAGGCGCTTTTCGACGTTCGCCTGTTCCCGGCGGCGGTCGCGGAGTTCGTTCTCGCACTCCTCGCGCATCTTGATCGTCTCCGCCTTCGCCGAAACGCGGGCGTCGCGCAGCAGGTGGTCGGCCTCCTTCTCGGCGTCGCTGATGATCTTCTTCGCCGAGCGGTTCGCCGCGCCCTGCTTGAGTTTGGTGATGTAGTTGCTGATGAAGATGCCGACCGCGGCGCCGACCAGCACCAAAAGCACGGCGATCAGGATCACCGAGCCGACACTGACATTGATATCGCCCATGTTTTTTCTCCTTCAAAAAAACGTTTACTGACCATCTGCACGACATTCGATCAGCCGGTATTCGGTAACGACCCAGCCGACCCGGCGGTCGTGCGCCTCACATGGAAGCGCCTCTTCCGCCACCTGACAATCGTAGACCACCGCGGCGGCACCGCAAACCGATGCCGTCAGCATGCGGTCGTAATAGCCGCCGCCGCGTCCTATACGCGAACCGTCGGCTCCGCACGCCACGGCGGGAACCAGAAACAAGAGTTCCCGCCAATGGCTCTCCGGCAACGCCGGCAATTCCGGGCGCGGTTCACGGATACCGTAACGCCCGCGCACCAGATCGCGCTCCGGATCGGGGATCTCGACGATCTCGTAACCGTCGATCTCGCGGGACCAGCGCGGCAGGAACCAGCGTTTATCCGCCGCCAGTTCCGTCAGCTCCGGCTCCGCCCCCAGCGCGGCGAACGCCGCCACTGCGGGCGCGTCCCGAAAGACCGCCCACCGCGACAGCCGTTCCCGGATGGCGGCATCCGCCGCCTTCCGCTCCGCCGGAGCGAGCGACTCCCGCAGGAGCGCGTATTTCCGGCGCAAAGCCGCCTTGTCGAGCGCCATAAAAACTCCGAAATCAATGACTTCAGCATTGGGAAAGATCAATACCGGGAAGGACGGTCCGCCATCGTGCGGACACATGCCGCCATCGACGGCCCCGGGGAATCAGCCCGGCTCCCGCGACGGGGAGCGGCACTGCCGCCCGGGTATGTCAAGCCGGCGAAATCGCCGGACTTGGTCGAACTTCCCTGCTGACGAAAGGTCCTTTCCGACCCGCCGTCCGCTTTCCTTATGCTGACTATATCAAAACCGGAATTTATATCCGATGGGAAAATATAATACACAATGCGCGATTATTAAAGCCCCCGACGCGATTATTTTCG
>CACZPY010000126.1 GCA_902783135.1 uncultured bacterium | reverse complement strand
TCAAAGGCACGACTTCCGGCCCGATCTTGTTCCGCAGGAGCATTTCGTCGCAGTCCGAGGTGAAGAACCCGGGGACCCGGCCGCCGATCGAACCGATGCGCAAATTTCGGATCGTCCGCAGCGCCCGGGTGATGCGCACCGCGCGCTCCAGCTGCGCGGCGGTATCAGGATCACCGATGTCGCCGTGGACCGGCAGCGACGGCGAGTGGAGTTTCCACAATATGTGCGTATTCATGTTGACCGCGCAGAAGGAGTTGGCGCGCAGCCTCCCCCCCCGGGGGTCGGGTTCCGGGATCGACCACAGCACCGTGGGCACCCGCAACGCGAGCGCGAAACGCGGCAGCACCACGCCCAGCGCGAACGACAGCATGTGACCGACCACGAGATCGACGTGTTTATCCTTGCACTCCTCGAGAATTTGCATCGCCTGCGCTTCGTCCTCGATCATCCGGTCGCCGGCGACCACGGTCACGCCGGGGAGCGAGGCGAGAAAACGCTTGGACTTCTCGCGCAGATTTTCCAGTTCGGGGTTGGTCCAGTTCGCCTTGGTCAAGGGCAGATAAGCGATCGTGATCGTTTCCATTCTTCACTTCCTTTCGGATAAAAAAGCATCGACCTCGGCGCGCGAGGGGATCCCGGCGCGCCCGCCGAGTTTGAGACATTTCAAAGCCGAGACCGCCGATCCGAAGCGCATGCATTCCATCAGATCGTGCGTTTCGAGATAACGCACTCCGAAGCCAGCGTGATAGACATCCCCTGCTCCGGTGGTGTCCACCGCGCGGATCCGGAACGCCGGACAATGCAGAATGCTGCCGCCGTCCAGCACCATCGATCCCTGATCGCCCATGGTGACACCGGTCACTTTTGCGCCGATTTCTCCGAGTTTGCGCAGCGCCTGTTCCAGATCGTCGGTGCCGGCATACTGGCTGGCGAACTTCTCCGACGCGATCAGTATGTCGGTGTACGGCAGCAGCTCCGGCACGCCGTCGCGGAGCGTCCCCGCGTCGAAGTTCACGAGTACACCGTGCTTTTTCGCCTCGCGGCAGGCGGCGAGCGCGCCCGCTGGGTTGTGACCGTCGATGTGGAGCATCTTCGCCTGCCGTACCAGAGCCAGATCGACTTCGCCGGAGGCGAGTTCGCTCAAACTGCCCCGGGTCCAGGCGACGCTGCGCTTTCCGGTCGGGGCGTCGATCCAGCAGTAGGCGATGGGCGAACTCATGCCGCGGCGCACCATGATGGCGCGCGTGGAGACCTTTTCCGCCTCGAAGTCGCGCAGTATCCACTTTCCCGGCTCGTCGTCGCCGACCGTGCCGATGAACGCGGCGGAAAGCCCGAGGCGCGCCGCCGCCACGGTGGCGGTCGCGGCGGGGCCGCCACCCTGCACGAGGTGTTCGAGCATCTGCACCTTGTTGTCGATGGGGATCTCCGGGAGAAGCGACAGATAGTCGTTGCTGCAAAATCCGAGTCCGACGAAATCGATACGGTCGTCCGTTTTCATGCTGCTCCGTGTGCGAAAAGTGTTTTTGGGTTCTTTCTCTGCGGCTAAAATATCCATCCGCGCCCGGAATTGCAAGCCCGGAAATGATAAATGAAGTCAAAGCGGTGAGAAGATTTGATAATATATCATATTTTATCAATATCCGTCAAAAAATTCTCTTGTTTTTTCAATATTCCGCCGCTATATTCAGGCATGTACGGTTCAATTTGGGAGAATGCCCGGTGAAAAATCTGCGATCCTATCGGATACTCGACTATCTGCGGCAGAAAAAGTATTGTTCGCTCCGCGAATTGATGGAGCATTTTCAGGTCTCCGTCGCGACGATCCACCGGGACGTCGCCGATCTGGTCGCCCGGGGCGCGCTGATCCGGGTGCGCGGCGGCGTGGCGTTCCCGGAAAAGCGCGGCGATGCGGGGGTATCCGCCGCCTTCCCGTTTCAGGACCGGATCAACCGCAATCTCGCGCAGAAGCAGGAGATCGCCCGTCAGGCGCTGCGGATCGTCCGCGACGGGGACATATTGTTCCTGGATTCCTCGACCACGGTCTCCGCGCTGGCCTCGCTGTTGGAGCAGAGCAGCTTCGCCAATCTGACCATCATCACCAACAGTCTGACCATCGCCCGGAATTTTCACAACTATCCGGCGCACTATGTGCTGATCCTGCTGGGCGGCAGTTACGATATGCAGCTGAACGCGCTGCTGGGGCAGTCGCTGATGCGGGAACTGGAGGAACTGTCGATCTCCAAGGCGTTCGTCTCCGCGTTCGGGATGTGCGACGACCGGGTCACGACCAACCACGAAAAGCACTTCACGCTGATGATGAAGCTGATGAACGCGGCAGAGCAGAAAATACTGCTGATCGACCGTTCCAAGATCGGCCGCAAGGGCTTGTTCCGCTTCGCCACGCGCGCGATGTTCGACGCGGTGATCACCGATTGAAGATCCGGCGCCGGACCGCCCCGCCCCGCCGCCTTGAATTTGCTGCGCATACCAATATATTATATCCAGTCAACCAAATCCGCGGAGGCGAAACATGAGCAGGACAGCGAGCGGGAACAACAGCGGAAGCGAGCGCTTCGTCAGCTGGTGGATAAAGTGGGAAGACCTCAACTGGCCGAACGCCGACAACCTCGACAAGATCCGCCGCCGCGCCGATCTGGCGGCGGAGAACAACGTCACCGTCGCGATCTCCTTCGGGACCCACTTCCGCTGGGACTGGCTGCCGTATTTCGAGATACTTCACGACTATCTGGCGACGGTCGCGGCGGAACTTCATCAACGCGGGATCAAATTCTACGACCACCACTCGGTCAATCTGGTCCACCGGTACGACACCCGCGACGAAATGCGCGCGGTGATATTGCACAGCCAGCCTCACCTGCCCTTCTCGCCGAGCCGCGAGGCGGCGGCGACCTGGGAGTTTCACGGCCGCCGTCTCAACGACTGGCGGATGATCGACACCGTGACCCGGAAGACGCTCTATTTCCCCCAATACACTGCGGAGGGGTTCTGCCACCGCAATCCGGAGTTCATCGCCGCCTACTGCGAGTATGTGCAAAAACTGATCGCCGACACCGGTATCGACGGTCTGATGGATGACGACACGCTCCACTACATGTACTACCGCTCCTGCGCCTGCCCGGTCTGCCGCGAAGCGCTCCGGGAACGCGCCGGGATCGACCTGCCGCCCGCGGACGACACCACGTTCTGGGGCAACTGGGACAATCCGGCCTGGCGCATGTGGATCGATCTGCGCGGCGAATCGACGGCGATCTTTCAGCGCGCGGTGAGAAAAGTGCTGCCGCCCGACTTCCCGATGATGAGCTGCGGCGCCTCCAGCGCCACCGCGATGAACCCCGACAAGGGCGGCGACGCGGTGAACTTCCTCGCCGGATGCAACATGCAGAACCTTGAACTCTGCGGCAATCTGCCCCCCTACAAACACGATCCCGTCACGTGGAACCATCCGGTGCTGTATTACTTCGTCAACGCCTCCTACAACGCGGCGGCGGCGGAAAAGGTCGGCGCGCGCTGCGTCGGCGGCGGCTACGGCTTCACCGAGCCCTCGGCTAACATCATCTGGGCGCTCAACAAGTGCCTCGGCGCCGACTGCTGGTTTTCCACGCTCAAGGGGCGGCTCGGACTTTCCTCCGCCGACCTCGCCACCTTGCCGGAGGATTTTGCCCCGGCGGGACGCGCCTACCGTTTCGAGGCGGAACACCCCGACCTCTTCCGCTCGGCTCCGGTGCGTCAGGCGCAGATATTCTTTTCGCGCGAGACCCGCGACCACACCATGTACGGCAGTCTGCACCATGGCGTGTCACAGGATTTTTCGGACACCCACCATCTGCTCGCCGGAGCGGGGATCGCGGCGGGTACGGTGCTGGAGATACCGGACGACACGTCGGAGTGCAACCTGCTGCTGGTGCCCGGAGCGGCGGCGCTGACCGATGACGAAGCGGCGCGGCTGCGGAAATTCGCGGCGGCAGGCGGGATCGTGCTCCTGAACGGTCCCTGCGGTCTCCCCGAGGCGGAGTCGCCGTGGCGCCTCCCGAACCGGATCGGCGCCGATTTCTGGAAAGTCGCACCGGAAATGGTCGGCAAATATCCGGAAAGGCGGCAGTGGGCATGGAACGCGGTGGTCTCTCCCGATCTCTCCGGCGCCGGATGGCGCGAGATACTGCCGCATGTATATTATCATCCCGCGCGGACGGACGACAAAATTTTCGGCGATTCCCTGCTCGACATGGTCCGCCGCCACCTGCGGCCGCTGCCGGTGGCGCTTGCCGGCACCGACGGCTACCTCGCCACGATCCGCCGCGGCGACGGCGAATATATAGTGCATCTGCTCGCCGCCGACTACGACACCGACATCGACCATCACCTCGACTCGATCCGCACCCACCGCACCCGCGTGAACCTGATAATCAAGGCGGATCCGATCGGCGTGCCGCGCGAAATCAAGGTGAAAAGCGAACATCCGGTGGAAGTGTTCACCCCCTTCAACGACGAGGGTGCCAAGGCCGCGCGCGAAGATGCCGCCACCGTGCTCGTGACGCTTCCCGAAAAGTGCCCCTACGTGATCATGCGCGTCGCGGATTGAGTTCCGGCAGCGGCGACGGCGGCCCGCATCCCGAACGTCTTACGCCGGATCCGTGAACTCGGGCACGCGGCTTTCGTCCGCCGAATTGCATAAATGTCAGGCGGGTTTCGACGAAAAAACGCATATTTTTTGTCTGCCGGCAACAGAAGCGACATTTTTTTGTCAAAAAATCCCCGAAAAACGTTGCGCCCGCCGATTGCAAGTCGCCAGCCGCCAACTATATTATAGATGGTCAAACTGAAGAAAATCGATCCAATCCAAATCTATGAGGTAATCGCCATCATGCCGACCATCACCGCCCGTCAGTACGACGAGATCTACACTCTGGACGACTTCTACGACATCAGCCGCCGCATCGTGCGCTGCGGCGAAGAAACGACGGTTTCCCTGACCCCCCGCCATCCGCACCGGGCCTGGGAGTTTCTGCTCCGTCAGGGCGAAATCTCGATCCAGGCTTCGCACATGGACGGCGTGAGTATGCTCGACGGGCGCCCGTACTGCGGCAAGGACGACTTCGACATCCTGCCGTTCACGATAACGGGCAACACCCTGACCGTCACGATCCCCGCCGTCGCCGACGAGGGGACGATAAGCATCGTGTTCGTCCACGACGAGGCGGGCAAACCGCGCGAACTCTTCACGCTCGAACTCTTCGCGCTGCGCGAGGACCTTTACCGTTTGCGCCCGTACCGGGGGGACTTCCATCTGCACAGCTGTTACTCCGCGTGCGGCAAACGCTACGAGGATCCGTGCTACGTCGTCTCGGTCGGTCGCGCCGCCGGACTGGATTTCATCGCCGTGACCGATCACTGCCAGATCCACGGCAGCGAGGCGGCGCTGAAGTACGCCGCCAAGTTCGAGACCGATTACCGCATCTTCCCCGGCGAGGAGTGCCATATGCCCAAGAAGAAGCACGACGACCTCTTCCGCGTCACCGGGAACTACCCGTGGATGCATATCGTTAACTTCGGCGGACGCGAAGGGGTCTGCCGCTGGATCGCGGAGCACTGGGACGAGTACTGCGCCGAAATAGACCGGCGCGCGGCGAACTACCCCGCCGAATGGCACGAGGATCTCCGCCGTCTTGCCGCCGTGACGAGCTTCACCTTCGACAAGATCCACGAGTTCGGGGGGATCGCGGTCTTCTGCCACCCCTTCTGGATCACCGCCCACCGCCTCAACCTGCCGCGCCCCGTCCGCGAGAAGATGCTAGAAGAGGGCAAATTCGACGTGATCGAGGTACCGGGGCTGTGGAAGCCCTTCAAGCCCGACCTCGTCGACGGCAACAATCTCGCCGACGCGATGTGGCACGAGGCAAGCATCAAGGCGGGACGCCTGCTCCCCATCGCGGGCATCACCGACAGCCACGAAGCCAAGGCGGCGCTGGGCAGCAACACCACCGTGGTCTTTTCTTCCGACGGCTCGTTCGACGGTATCGCCGCGGCGCTGCGGAGCGGCAATTCCGCCACGGTGACGGCGATCCCCGGTCGGGTGCCGACCTTCACGTGTCACGGCTCGGAGCGGCTGGTGGCGTACACCCAGTTCCTGCTGCGCAACTTCTACCCGATCCACGACGAATACTGCCGTACCGAGGGCAATCTGATGCTCGCCATGCTGCGGGACGAAGTCACCGCGGATGAAGTCAACGCCTACGGCCGCGGCAGACTGGAAAAACTTTTCCGGAAATTCTTCGGTTGAAAAACTCAAGAGAGGTGATATCATGATCTCCGATATGCTGGAAAAAATCCGGATCGTCCCCGTGTTGGTGGAGGATTCGCTGGAATCGGGGCTGAAAAGCTGTGAAGCGCTTTGCGCCAACGGCTTGCCCGCCGTCGAGATAACCTTCCGCACCTCCGCCGCCGAAGCGGTGATCCGCGAGGCGGCGAAACGTTTCCCCGACATGCTGATCGGCGCCGGGACCGTGCTCAACCCCGCCGATCTGCACCGCGCCGCCGACGCGGGAGCGCGCTTCGCCGTCGCCCCCGGCTTCAACCCGACGGTCGTCCGGGAGGCGATCAAAAGTCGCATCGACTTCATCCCCGGCGTGCTGACCCCCGGCGAGATCGAACAGGGACTGGAACTCGGTCTGCGCACGTTCAAGTTCTTCCCCGCCGAAGCCGCGGGCGGGGTGACGATGCTCAAAGCGCTGATCGCCCCCTACCGCCATCTCGGCGTGCGCTTCATGCCCACGGGCGGCGTGAAGCCGGGCAACGTCGAAGCCTATCTGGCGATCCCCGAAGTCGCCGCCGTCGGCGGGACGTGGCTCAACGGAGCGGATGCGGAGACCATCCGCGCCGCGGCGGAGACCGCCGCCAAATACCGCCGCGCCGCGGTTTGAAAATCCGGAGCACGTATGCTATCTTAAACGGCATAACGTCTTATTTCGCAAAACGTCAGGGGGATTTATGGATTATACTCCGAAGGCGATACTGAACATAAAATCGCGTTCGTCGGGCATGAGTCCCAAGATGCAGCTGATCGCCAAGTGCGTCTGCCGCCACCCGGAGTTCATCGTGAACCGCAAGGTCCGCGAGATCGCCCGGCTTTGCAAGTGCGACAACGCCCAGATCGTGCGCTTCTGTCAGCGCCTCGGCTACGACGGGATCAACGGCCTGCGGGCGGAACTCACCCGCGAGATGATGCCCGCGCTCTTCAGCGAAAACGCCAGCATGGCGCCCTTCGACGAGATGAAGCGGAACTTCGCCGCCGACTATGTGCGGACGGTCAACGACACTTTGAACATGCTGGGCAAGGAGGCGGTCAAAGAGACCACCTTGCTGATCCGCTCCACCCGGCGGATCGTAGTCGCCGGCTACGGCAGTTCCGGTCTGGCGGCGCAGGAAATGCACATCAAACTCGTGCGCATGGGATTCCCGGCGTTCTGCGCGGTCGACCCCGCGTTCGCCCAACTCAACTGCGCATTGCTCGAATCCGGGGACGTGCTGCTGGCGTTCTCGGTCTCGGGGAAGAGCCGCCTGATCTGCGAACTCGCCGAAAAGGCGAAACTGCAGCACGCGCGGGTGATCGCCGTCACCAATCACCCGGATTCGCCGCTCGGCAAGTTCGGCGACATCGTGCTGCAGAGCTGTTCCTCGCAGGATACCACGCAGGTCGGCGCGATGAGCGCCAGCGTGGCGCAGAAGCTGATCGTCCACTTCCTCGCGCTGACCGTCGCCGTCAGCGACGAATCCGGGATCATCGAGGTCAACACCGACCGGGTCCATCAGGTGCTGCGCCCGGCGGATGACCCGGAAAAATAGTTTCTCCGTTTACGCGACTCCGACTTCGGCATAAAAAAACGCCGGCTGAGCCGGCGTTTCCGATGGAACTATCCCCGAACTGGTCATTGTTGAACGCCCGGTTTGGCAATATCGAACTTCGCGTATTTCTCATTGCCTTCGCCGCCCGCGATCATATAGGTCTTCAAACTGTTGTTGAAGTGCATCGCACCGGCGGAACCGCTGGCGCCGATCCATTTGTGCGCGAAATAGAACACCAGCAGCCGTGCTCCTCGCCGACGCCGCCGATCGGCACCAGCGCCGCCTTGTGAAGCGGGATGTCGCTGTTGATCCGCGCGACGTCGGTGCGGTAGTTGCCGTCCTCGCCGATGACCCAACCCTCCGGGATCGCGGATTTGCCGAGGCGCTCGTAGAGTTCGATCTTACCCTGCGGCGCGACACAGGTCGCGCCGTCGAAACTGAACGGGAACGGGTCGTCGGAGGGCATCGCCCACGCCAGCGGATTGGTGCCGAGCATGTTTTCCGTCGAAAAGGTCGGCGCCACCGCGGGACGGGCGTTGGTGCCGCAAATGCCGATCATGCCGTTCGCCGCCGCCATTTCAGTGTAGAATCCGGCGATGCCGAAGTCCGATCAATAATTGACATTTTTTTTGCAAAAGCCGATCCGTCATTCTTCGCGGGATGGGAAAAATCCGCCCACCGCCGATCCTTCCTGCGGTTGCATTTCACTGCGGCGACAGTATATTGTATGCGGTACAAAACGGTATTTGCTTTTCAGGGATTCGGGATGAACGAAAGGACCATTCTTTGCGGCGGAAAAGTCTGCGACGGCACCGGCGCGGAGCCCGCCCCCGGCGAGGTGCTGATCGAAGCCGGACGGATCGCCGCCGTCGGCGACCCCGGCGCATTTTCCGAAGCCGCGGCGGAGCGGATCGACTGCTCCGGCAAGGTGATCTCGCCGGGCTTCATCGACGCCCATTCCCACGGCGAGATCCGCAAACTGAAGTACCCCGACAACCGCTCGAAACTGCTGCAGGGCGTGACCACCGAGGTCGACGGCAACTGCGGGGAATCCGCCTCCTGCGTTCCGGGGAAATTCGGGGAACTCTGCTGGCGGGATCTCGCCGGATACGCCATGCTGCTCGACGAACATCCCGCGTCGACCAACACCGTGGTCCTCTGCGGACACAATTCGATACGGCGGGCGGTGATGGGCGACCGCGACGACGCTCCCGACGCCCGGGAACTGGCGGCGCTGCGGAAGCGTCTGGAAGACGCCTTCGCCGCCGGAGCCGCCGGCTGGAGCACCGGGCTCACCTACTTTCCCGGCAAGTTCGCCGCCACGGAGGAACTCGAAGCGCTCGCGGCGACGACCCGCGGCTCCGGCAGGGTCTACGTGACCCACCTGCGGAGCGAAGGCGACCAGCTCTTCGAGGCGGTCGACGAAGCGCTGCGCATCGCCCGCGCGGGATCGCGGCGGATCCAGATCAGCCATCTCAAGACCATCTTCGCCCGGAACTTCCACAAGATCGACCGGCTGATGGAGATGCTCGAAGCGGCGCGTGCAAAGGGTTATTTCCTGCACGCCGACCGCTATCCGTACATCTATTCTTCGACCTATATCCGGCAAGTGCTGCCGCCGCCCTACGACCGCGAGGTCGGACTGCCCGCCAAGATGCGCGCGTCGCAGGCGCTCCGGGAGGAAGTGGCGGCGGCGCTCCGGGGCAATCCGCGCGACCTGCCGAGCGCGGAAGTCGCCCGGCTCGGCGACGATCTGAGCGGGATCGCCGCCGCCGCGGGCGATACGGTCGAGCGCGTCTGCGCGCGCCTCGTCATGGAAAATCCCGAAGAACACGTTGCCTTCCGCTGCATGTCGCCCGACAATCTGAAGCGCATCCTCCGCGCGCCGTGGGTCTGCGCCGGGAGCGACGCGACTTCGATGCAGCTCGACGATCCGGGCGAACTCGGGCATCCCCGGGCGGTCGGTACGTTCCCCCGCTTCTTCCGCGCCGTCTGCGCCGGATCCGGCGTCGGCGAAGCCGTCCGCAGGATGACCTCGCTGCCGGCGCGGATCTTCGGCATCCCCGACCGCGGTACGATCCGCCGGGGATATGTCGCCGACCTCGTGGTCTTCGACGCGGAAAGATTCGACTCCGCCGCCGGGTTCCACGGCGAAGATCCGCTGCCGACCGGCGTGGACCGGGTGATGGTCGCGGGCAAGACCGCGTGGTGCGCCGCCGCGCCGGAGCGAATCGGCCGCTTCGGCCGTTATCTGCCGATCTCCTGACCTCTTTGCCCCCAAAAAAAGTGCCGCCCGCGACCGGCGGGAAAAGCCCGGCCGGAGGCGGTGCGGCAAACCGCTGAAGCTGCGATTCTACTCCTTCGGCAGCGGGACCGGCAGTTTCGACGGCTCGTACGGCTTGGCGGAAACGTTGCTGAGCCACGCGCCCTTGCCGTACGGCGCGAGTACCTGCGCCGGTTTCCAGCCGTCCTTGCCGTTGAGCGAAGTTTCGGTATCCTTGCCGGCAAGGACCTTGACGCCGTTGTCGCAGATGATCGCGTAGATCAGTCCGCAGGGCGGACCGCCCGCGTCGGCGGCCTGGATGCGGATGGTGTTTTTGCCGGGTTTCAGGTATTTCGCCACGTCGAGCGTGTGCGCATCCTGCCAGCCCATCTGTTCCATGACGAGTTCGTCGTTGATCCAGCAGCGGAACATGTCGTCGGCGGCGACGGAAAGTTCCGCCTTGGCGGGGACCTTGTCGCCGAGGTCGAATCCCTGGCGGAAATACGCCATCGCGCCGGAGATGGAGTTGGTGTCGGGATACCAGATCCACGAAGACTGCTTGAAGCCGTCGAGGCTCTTGTAGATCTTGAGTTCGCGCTTCGGCTTCGGAACGTAGAGCGGCTCCGGCATCGGTTT
>CACZPY010000125.1 GCA_902783135.1 uncultured bacterium | reverse complement strand
TCGACGAGTTCGCGGACGGCGGCGTTGACTTCGCTGACGCTCCACACGGGTTCCTTTTTGTCGTTTTCCGTCATGGTCATACCCCGATGAAGAACGCGACCGAAAGTGCGATGAAATTGAAGGTCATATGCGCGAGTATCGACGCCGCCAGATTGCCGCTGCGCAGATATATCCACTGGAAGACCGCGCCGATCCCCGCCAGCGCCGGGAACCCGTGCAGAAAGAAATGCACCGCCGCGAAGACGAGCGAGGTCAAAATCAGACCGTTCCAAATTCCGAGCGGGCGCAGCAGCGAGTACAGGAGCCGCCGGAAAAGCACTTCCTCCATCACCGGGGTCAATATCCCGACCAGCACCAGCATCACGACGAAGCGCCGCCACGACCCCGAGGCGCACAGTTCGAGCAGCGCCTGATTTTCCTTCCACGTGATGTTCAATGCGCGCAGCAGCATCTCCCAAAGCGGGGTTACGGAGAATTCCCACGCATAGACCGCCGCTATGCCGACGAGGACGATCCGCAGATCGCGCTCGCGGAATTTCCGTATTCCCAGTTTGTCCGCAAGTTTTCCGCGCCCGGGCAGCAGGTACAGCATTCCGAGCATAACGGCGAGCATCGTGCCGCCGGCGACGCCGTCCGTCACCAGTACCGGGAGTCGGTTGCGCAGATACACCCCGAAGACGAGCACCACCAGGCAGAGGGTTTGGACCGTCGCGATCAGCATCGCCGCGGTCATCCACCACGCGGGGGCGATCCGCCACGGGCAGCCGTCATCGGGGATGGCAAATAGTCTGCGGAGCACGTTCATGGACGGATGATCCGGATTTCACGCTCGTTTTCGGAGCGGTGGGCGAGTTCGACGCGGATCGCCGTGTCGGGGAGCAGGCCCCGGATGCGCTCCGGCCACTCGATCAGCGACACCGCGCCCGGTTCGTTCAGGAATTCGTCTACGCCGAAGCCGAGTGCGGCGTGTTCGTCGCCGATGCGGTAGAGATCCATGTGATACAGCCGGCCGCCGCCGGGCAATTCGTACTCCTGCACGATGGTGTAGGTGGGGCTGGAGACCGGTTCGGTGATCCCCAATCCGCGCGCGAACCCGCGCGAAAAAACCGTTTTTCCGGCGCCGAGGTCGCCGTTCAGAAGCACGATGCCGCCGGATCCGAGTTCCCGCGCCAGCGCGGCGCCCAGCGCTTCGGTCTCCGCTTCGGAGCGGCTCAAGAATTTTTGTTCAGTGTTCATATCCGCTCCTCCGGGCGGGGTACTCGTTCCCGTCGCGGTCGACGATCCGCCCGCTGCCGGGCAGGACTTCGCCGATCCGGGTGAGTTTCGCGAGTTCCTCCGGCCACATGTTCTCCAAACCGTCCGGCGCGGCGAACAACAATTCGTAGTCCTCGCCGTCGCTCAACGCGCCGGGCAGGGCGGCTCCTGCGCGCAGCGGGATCCGGCTCGCGTCTATCTTTATATCGACCTCCGACGCCCGCGCCATACGGCGGGCGTCGAGCAGCACTCCGTCGCTCACATCCAGCATGGCGCGGGCGCGTCCGCGCAGAAACCGCCCCTCGGCGAGCCGCGGGGCGAAGGCCAGATGATGCCGGGAGGCGAAGGAGTTGCCGATCTCCCCCGTCACGTACACCGCGTCGCCGGGACGCGCTCCACTCCGCAGCACCGCTTTGCCCGCCGGGACTTCTCCGAGGATCGTCAGCGTGGCGACTTCGGTATCGGCGCACAGTCCCGCGAGGTCGCCGCCCGTCAGCACGACGCCGTATTCTTCGGCGCACGCGGCGACGCCGCGGCAGAAGCGCAGCACCCACTCCGCGTCGCGCCCGCCCGCCGCCACGGTGAGCAGCGCCCAGCGCGGAGCGCCGCCCATCGCCGCGATATCGCTCAAATTGCGCTTCAGGAGTTTGGCTCCGGCGAGTTCCGGCGGGGTGTCGGATGTGTAGTGGACATCCCGCGCCAATTGATCGACCGCCGCCAGAAGTTCGACCCCGGAGGCTCCCGGAAACTTCAGCACCGCGCAGTCGTCGCCGGGACCGACCGGGACGGAAGCGTCCGGTTTCAGTTCCGGCAGCAGCGCTGTCAATATTTTCAGTTCCTCTATCGCCATATCGTGAAAAAAACCTCCGGGCGGCACCGACGCCGCGTCATTCCGAAAATATACTCTTTCCAGCCGCTTTTGCAAGCCGTCGCCGCTTGAAAAGACATGCGGAATCCGGTATATTAAATTAGGAATCAATAATGCGTGCGGATGCCGGAAGATCGCAAAGCATCGGCACGTTCTGGAAAAGCATGACATCATGAACAACTGCGCCGGGATCGTTTCCGAAGCGTTGAGGGATGAGGACCTCGCCACACTGCGCGCGATGCTCTCCTGCGACGCCGCGCATTGCCGAAGCTGCCAGACGGCGGTGTTCGGGGCAGCCGGGAGCGAGCCGGTTCTGCTCGACACCGGCGGCGGAAAGGTGATGGCGCTCTTTTCCGGGCGCATCGGGAATCTGCCGGAATTGCGCCGTCTGCTGGAAAAGCACGGCCGCGCGTTGATCGGCGGAACGACGGAAGAACTGCTGATCCGCCTCTACGAACTGTACGGCAGCGACCTCTTCGGTCACCTGAAGGGGGCGTTTGCCGCGGCGCTCTACGACACCGGCAAGCGGCGTCTGCTGCTGGGACGCGATCTGCTCGGCGCGGAGCCGCTGTATTATTTCATCCACCGCGACGTGCTGGTGTTTTCCGGCAGTCTCGGCGCGCTGGAAAAGCATCCGCTGCTGCCGGACGAACTCGACATAAACGCGGTGTCCACTTTCCTTTCGCTGCAGTACATCCCGGAACCGGACACGATCTTCCGCAACGTGCGCAAACTGCCGCCGGGGCATCTGCTCGACATGCATCTGGATGCGGCGACGACTTCGATCCGCAGTTTCGCCAAACTGGATTTTTCGGTGAAAAGCACCGACCTCAAATATGCCGACGCCAAACGGGAGCTCCGGCGCACCGTGGAGGCGCAGGTCGCGGCGGAATTTTCGAACGGGGCAGGGGAGATCGGCGTCTTTCTGTCGGGCGGCGTCGATTCGACGATCCTCGCCGCGCTGGCGGCGCGCTGCAAACGCGGCGCTCCGGTCGACGTTTTCACGGTCGGTTTTTCCGATGCCGCCTACGACGAGCGGGCGCTCGCCGCGGAGAGCGTCGCCTTCATCAACGCGCAGACGGGCGGGATGCTGCGCCACCATGTGCGCGAGTTGGAGCCCCTGCCGCTGCAGCTGGCCGAAGAACTCGCCGCGCTCCACGAGGAGCCGTATGCCGACGCTTCGGTGCTGCCGACGCATCTCTTGTGCAATTTCGCCGCCGGGCATGTCAAATCGGCGTTGGGCGGCGACGGCGGCGACGAGTTCTTTTCGGGTTACGAACGCTACGGTGCGATGCGGATCGCTTCGCACTTCGAAATTCTGCCCGCGGTGGTGCGCCGCGGCGTGTTTTCCGCGCTCTCCAAACTGCTTCCGGACGCGGGGGAGCGTACCTTCAGCGGGCGCTGCCGCCGACTGTTTCGGCTGTTGGGCGATTCTTCGCGCGACGCCTACTTCCATCTGCTCGACCGCTGCCCGGAAGAGTTGAAGCGCCGGCTGCTGGGGCCGACGCTGCGCGACGCGTTGTGGCACGATCAGGCGGAGGTCTTCTCGCGCTGGGAATGGGAACTTACCGCCGAACATCCCGCCGAATGTTTCGCCGAGTTGGACATCCACACCTATCTGCCCGGCGACGGATGCACCAAGTTGAACATCGCCGCGCAGCCCAGCGGCATCGAAGTCATCACTCCGTACCTGTCCGACGCGGTGACCGCGCTGTCGGCAAAACTGCCGCTCGATTACAAGATGCACGGCAAGAACCGCAAGCGCATCCTCAAATCGGCGTTTTCCGACATCCTGCCGCCGGGGCTGGCGCACCGCCGCAAACGCGGCTTCGGCGTGCCGGTGGCGGCGTGGCTGCGCGGTCATTGGCAAGATGGCGCGCGCGAAGCGCTCTTCGGTTCGGCGCTGATACCCGACAACTACATCGAGAAAAAGGAACTCGACGCGGTGTGGGAGGCTCACCAGTCGGGACGCGCGGATATGAGTTACCTCATCTGGAGCCTGATCAACTTCGCGTGGTTCCTCGAGCGCCGCAAAGGATGACGCTTTTTTGTAGATATCCACTTTCAGGAAGGTTTGCTGTTTCGATGGAAAAACTTGCGATCATCGGCAACGGTCCGGCGGGGCTCACCGCCGCCATCTACGCTTCGCGGGCGGATCTGCGCCCCGTCGTCTACTCCGGCGGGATGCCCGGCGGCTTGCTGACCATGACCTCCACGGTCGAAAACTTCCCCGGTTTCCCGGAGGGGGTGGGGGGCTTCGATCTGGTGATGGCGATGCAGACGCAGGCGGAAAAGTTCGGCGCGCGGATCGAATACGACACGATCGACCGCGTGGAACTCACCGACGGAAAGATCCAGAAACTCGTGCTGGATTCCGGCGAAACGGTCGAGTGCGCGGCGCTGATCGTCGCCACCGGGGCGTCGCCGCGCTATCTGGGGCTCGCCGCCGAGGAGCGGCTGCGCGGCCACGGCGTTTCCGCGTGCGCGACCTGCGACGGAGCGTTTTACAAAGACGTGCCGGTGGTGGTCGTGGGCGGCGGCGACTCGGCGATGGAGGAGGCGATGTTCCTGACCCGCTTCGCGAGCCGGGTGCACGTCGTCCACCGCCGCGACGAACTCCGCGCTTCGCCGGTGATGGCGAAGCGGGCGCTCGAAAATCCCAAGATCGAGTTCCACTGGAGCAGCGCCGTCAAAGATATCCTCGGCGAGGACGAAGTCGAGGGCGTGCTGTTGGAGGACCTCAAGACCGGGGCGCGTTCCGAACTGGCCTGCAAGGGGTATTTTTCCGCGTTGGGGCACATTCCCAACACCATGCTTTTCAAGGATTTTCTTGAGACCGACGCGCAAGGTTATCTGAAGCTCGAAGGCAATACGTCGCTCACGAAACTCGCCGGGGTCTTCGTCGCCGGCGACTGCTGCGATCCGCGTTACCGGCAGGCGATCACCGCCGCCGCCTCGGGGTGCCGCGCCGCGATGGACGCGGAAAAATACCTTGAAAGCAAGTGAAATAAAGATCGTCCGCTCGCCCCGCCGCCGCCGGATCGTCTTTTCCGCCGCTCCGGACGGAGAAGTCAGCATCCTCGCCCCCGTCGGCGTGCCGGAAGCCGAGTTGCGACGCATCGCGGAGGAAAATCTGCCGCTCATCGGGCGTCTGCGCCGCCGCGCGCTGGCGCGGAACGACCGGCGTCCCCGTCCGAACTTTGCCGAAGGGGAGGAGTTCTTTCTCTGGGGCAGCAAATATCCGCTGCGCTTCAGCCGCCGGGTGACGGCATTCGACGGGGCGTTCATATTGCCGGCGGGGACTCCGGAGGAGGTCTTCGCCGCGCTGGAAGGATTTTACCGCCGTGCGCTCCGGCGCTACATCGAGCCGCGCATCCGCGACTTCGCGGCGCGGGCGAATCTGACCTTCGACCGCATCCGCATCTCCGGGGCGGAGACGCGCTGGGGTTCGTGCAGTACGAGCGGCACGATCAGTTTCAGCTGGAAACTCGCCCAGTGTCCGCCGCCGCTGATCGACTATGTGATCTGGCACGAACTCACGCATACGGTGGAAATGAACCACTCGCCCCGTTTCTGGCGGAAGTTGGAAATGCACCTGCCCGGAGCGCGGCTGCGCCGCGCCGAACTCCGGCGCTTCGAGCGGCTGTGCCCGGTATTCCCGGATTGATCAGTTCTTCTTGAGGCGGTAGGCGCCGCCGGGGGCGTCTTCGACCGTGTAGCCGAGTTTGCCGATCTCGGCGCGCAGCCGGTCGCTTTCCGCGAAGTCCTTGCGCTTGCGCGCCTCGGCGCGCTGTTTGGCGAGTTCCTCGACCTCCGCCGGAGCCGCTTCCGCCGCCGGAGCCGCATCGACGTTCAGCGCGCCCGTGACGCGGTCGAAGTTGCGGAAGGCGTCGAGTATCAACTGAGCGCCGGAGCCGGAGAGCCGTCCCTCGTCCGCGAGTTTGTTCGCCTGACGGCTCAGGTCGAAGAGCGCCGCCAGCGCGCCCGAGATGTTCAGATCGTCCGCGATGGAACCGTCGAATCGCTCCTTCGCCATCGCGACTGCTTCCTGCGCGGGCAGGTCGTCGCCGCTTCCGGCGATCCCCTTGAGCCGCCGGAAAAGTTCGTCGAAGCGGTTCAGCGTCTCGCGCGCCTGCGCCAGCATTTCGAGCGTGAAGTTCAGCTTCTTGCGGTAGTGCGCGCCGATCAGCACCCAGCGGATCTCGCGCCCCGTCCACCCCTTGGCGAGCAGATCGCGCAGCGTGTAGAAGTTGCCGAGCGACTTGGACATCTTGGTCCCGTCGACCATCAGATGTTCGCAGTGCATCCAGTAATTGACCCACTTGTGACCGCTCGCCGCCTCGCTCTGGGCGATCTCGTCCTCGTGGTGCGGGAACATGTTGTCGATGCCGCCCGTGTG
>CACZPY010000124.1 GCA_902783135.1 uncultured bacterium | reverse complement strand
GCACGACATCACGCTGGGCAGCTACTATCTGACCTGCGAGCCGCGCAACAAGGAGAAGGCGAAGCTTTACCGCGACTACTTCGAGGTGCTCTACGCCAAGCAGATGGGCTTCCTCAAGATGCACGACGCGGTGCGGATCCCGAATCCGGACTACGGCAAGGATACGCTCTACGGCGACAAGGAATCCCGCTTCATCCTCACGACTCCGGGGCGCTGCCTCTTCAACGAGATCTGGGACAAGCGGCTCGGTTTCTACAACAAGCTCGCCAAGAAGAAGGATCTGGGCAGACTGATCAGCGATTCCTACAAGATCGCGGGCCACGAAGCGACGATCAAGTTGCTTGACGACCTCAAGGACCTCGGCTACAAGCACTCCACGCTGGCGGGGCTGTCGATCTCGATCGCGGACCTGCAGGTGCCGGAGAAGAAGGCGGAGATCATCGAGTCCTCGCGCGAACAGATCGCCGAGGTCTACAAACAGTACAACGACGGCCTCCTGACCGGCGGCGAGCGCCACAAGAAGGTCATCGATATCTGGACGCAGGCGAGCAACAGCGTCGCCGAGGAACTCTTCTCGAGCCTCGAAAACGCCAGCCGCCGCGGCGAGATCAACCCGGTCTACGCGATGCTCGACTCGGGCGCGCGCGGCAGCAAGGATCAGATCCGTCAGCTCGCCGGTATGCGCGGTCTGATGGCGAAGCCGAACGGCGACATCATCGAGCGGCCGATCATTTCGAACTTCCGCGAAGGTCTGTCGGTGCTGGAGTACTTCATCTCCACCCACGGCGCCCGCAAGGGCTTGGCGGATACCGCGCTCAAGACCGCGGACTCGGGTTACATGACCCGGCGTCTCGTCGACGTGGCGCAGGACATCATCTGCCGCGAACACGACTGCGGCACCACCAAGGGCGTCTGGACCTGCGCCATCACCGAGGGCGACGAGGTCGTGCTGCCGCTGCGCGATCGGATCATCGGGCGCTACAGCGCGCAGGACATCCGCGACCCCGCGTTCAAGGACGGTCGGCTGATCATCGGCGCGGGCGAACTTTTCACCCCCGCCGTCGCCGACCTGATCGACGCGCGCGGCATCCAGAAGGTGCTGATCCGTTCGGCGCTGACCTGCGAGACCAAGCACGGACTCTGCGCCAAGTGCTACGGCTGGAACCTCGCCAGCGACCGCGAGGCGCACGAGGGCGACGCGCTCGGCATCATCGCCGCGCAGTCCATCGGCGAACCCGGCACGCAGCTGACGATGCGTACGTTCCACATCGGCGGCACGGCGTCCAACGCCTACAAGCAGCCGGTGATCTCGTCGCGCCACAACGGTACGATCAAGTACTTCAATATCCGCACCGTCGCGCACCAGAAGGGCAAGCAGACGGTCGTCAACAAGAACGGCAGCGTCATCATCTACGACGAGGCGGCGGCGAAAGAGGCGGAACAGGCCGCCCGCGAGCGCGCCCAGATCGAGGCGGCGGCGCTCGGCACCAGTTATAACAAGGACTACGACTTCTGGTCGGACGCCGTCCGCGAAGCCGAGTTGGAGCGCTACGATCTGGAAGCCGGTTCGGTGCTCGAAAAGAACGACGGCGACAAGGTCAAGGCGAACGAGGTCTTCGTCCGCTGGGAACCGGACCATGTGCCGATCATCATCGAGGAATCCGGTGTGGTCCAGCTGCTCGACCTGATCGAGGGCGTGACCATCCAGAAGCAGAAGCGCGGCGGCGATCAGGGCACCGTCATGGAGCACCGCGAGGATTTGCATCCGCAGATCGTGGTCAACTCCGAGGACGGCACCTTCCTTGCGAACTATCCGCTGCCCGCCGGCGCGGTGCTGATGACCAAGGCGGGGGCGAAGGTCACCCCCGGTATGGTGGTCGCCCGCGTGCCGCGTCAGTCGGCGAAGAACAAGGACATCACCGGCGGTCTGCCGCGTATCGCCGAGCTTTTCGAAGCCCGTGTGCCGAAGGACGTCGCCGAGATCGCCCGCATCGACGGTTACGTCGAAGTGGACAAGTTGGGACGTCACAAGCGTCAGCTGGTGATCCGCGATCCCGAGTCGGGCATGGTCGAGGAACACAACACCATCCCGGCGAACAAGCACCTCACGGTCAGCAAGGGCGACTTCGTCCGCAAAGGACAGAAGTTGACCGAAGGTTCGATCGTGCCGCACACGCTGCTGGGCATCTGCGGCATCCACGAACTGCAGCGCCATCTGGTCGACGAGATCCAGCTGGTCTACCGTACCCAGGGCGTCGAGATCAACGACAAGCACATCGAGATCATCATCCG
>CACZPY010000123.1 GCA_902783135.1 uncultured bacterium | reverse complement strand
CTACCGCCCCGCGGAATTTTCGGAGCGCAAACTCAAGAAAATGCCGGGGGATATGATGCTCCGGCTGGAGCGTACCGAGGACATCCTCGCCTCGCTCGGAGAAAAGAAGGGACCGGGGCAAGTGCTCGTCGGCTTCGCGGCGGAGACCGACGATCTTTTGAAAAACGCGGCGGATAAACTCCGCCGCAAGAATCTGGACTGGATCGCCGCCAACCGGGTCTGCGACGGCTTCGGCGCGGATACGGACTTAGTGACATTGCTCGGGCGGAACGGCGAAGTAGTCAAACTCCCGCTCGCGCCGAAGCCGGAGGTCGCGCGGCGGATGCTCGAAGTGATCTTCGGCTGAAAGAGGAATAAAAAATCTACTGCAACAAACAGGAGATTCGTAACATGAAAAACCGTCGTTTCTGGCTCGGAGTGCTGCTGGCGATCCCGGGATTGCTGTCGGCGTTGGAGATCACGCTCGCGTTTCCCCGTGAAGGGGCGACGGTGCCGCTTCTCAACGACAAACATAAGGCGTTTCTCGCCATGCCGCGCGAGGAGCGCATAAAGTTCTTCGCCGACGCCGAAAAGCGCAAACAGCTGATAAAGGCGGGGCACTGGCCGCGTCCCGTCTATTTCGGGTGGAGATCGACTGAAGCCCCGGACGAAACGGCGTATCGCGTCCTGGTGTCGGAGAAGCCCGATATGTCCGACGCGCTCGCCGTGACGGGGGAAAACGGCAAGGCGAAGCTCTACAACCTCATGCTCGGTCGGAAGTACTACTGGCAGGTCGAGGCGACGACTCCCGACGGCAAGACGGTCAAGTCGGCGGTGCGCAGTTTCGTGACCGAATCGCAGGCGCCGCGTCTGTTGCGCTTCCCCGACGTGCCCAACGTGCGCGACCTCGGCGGCCGCAGAACCAAAGACGGGCTGTATGTGAAGCAGGGGCTCGTTTTCCGCACCGCCGGGATGAACACCAACGCCAGAAGACTTCCGGCGAAGAGCGACGAGGAACTCTTCCGCGCCCATCCGGAGTTCCGGGTGATCCTGCCGCTCTACTGCGATATCCTGAAGCACCTGCAGGCCAATCCCCAGTCGGTGCCGGTCATCCCCTGCGCGCTCAAAAAGAAGTGGATCGTGTTCAAGACGAACAAAACGAAGCTTTCCGCCGCCGAGCTGAAACAGCTCGACGAACTTCAAGCCGTCCCGGAGACGCTCTTCGGCGTCGGCGGAACGGCGATGACCGCCAACAAGATCGACCGGGTGTTCATCCCCAGGGACGGGGAAGAGCTCTGCGTGGCGGTGCTGATGCAGGAGTTCGAGGTCCCGACCGACGGCATCATGCAGATCAACTCCGGCGGCGACTGGTATTGGTGCGTCCGCGTCAACGGGCTGCTCGTTTACGACAAGATGGCGGGCAACAAGAAACCCCCCACCACCAGCAATTATGGCTACTTCGTCCCCGTCCGCAAGGGCAAAAACGTGATCGCCGTCGTGCTGAAGTCGGGCACCAAAAGCTGGATGTGGGGCTGCGGCAGGCGCAAGGCCCGCGATCCCGTCCGCAGCATCGCCGCCCGGATCAAGGAGATGCGCGACACTCCCGTCGGCTGGCAGAAGGGCAAAAACCGCATCAGGCCGGAGGGCAGGGCGATCTTCCTCGACCGCTACGGGGTCCGGAGCGACATCGACCTGCGCAGTGACGGCGAGTGCTGGGGCATGACCGGTTCGCCGCTCGGGCCGAGTGTGAAGTGGTTCCACTATTCCAGTTCCGCCTACGCCGGGATGCATACCGACCGCGGACGCGCCGCCTTCGCCAAAGTCTTCCGGGTGTTTCTGGACGAGAAGAACTATCCCGTGATCTTCCACTGCATCGCCGGGCAGGATCGCACCGGCGCGGTGGCGTTCATATTGAACGGACTGCTCGGCGTCGCCGAGGAGGAACTTTACCTCGACTGGGAAGCGACCGGCTTCTGGAACAAGAATCCCACGCTCAATCACGCCGCGCGTCTCGACAAATTGGTCGCCGGGTTCCGCAAACTGCCGGGAAAAGATCTTAACGAGCAGATCGAAAACTATGTGCTTTCCTGCGGCTTCACGCGGGAAGACATCGAAAAATTCCGCAGCATCATGCTGGAAAAAAGATGATTTTTAAACCACGAAATACACGAAACACACGAAAATGGAGATAGGGAGTTGACCATGCCGCAAAAAGACAATCACCGGAGGATCGAATACAGCCGCAGTCAGCCCGAGTTCCTGAACATGGACGCCTGGCGCGTCATGCGGGTGATGGGCGAGTTCGTGGAATCCTTCGACTACATGGCGCGCATTCCGGAGATGCTGGTGTCGGTCTTCGGTTCGGCGCGGGTCAAGGCGGGTTCCCAAGATTACGAGTCCGCGCGCGAGGTCGGGCGGCGGCTGGTCGAAGCGGGTTACGGCGTCATCACGGGCGGCGGTCCCGGCATCATGGAGGCGGCGAGCCGCGGCGCCTTCGAGGCGAAGGGGCGTTCGGTGGGGCTGAACATCGAACTGCCGATGGAGCAGAAGCCCAATCCGTACCAGACCAACTCGCTGTCGTTCCGTTATTTCTTCATCCGCAAGGTGTGTTTCCTGAAATACTCGACGGCGATCATCGTCTACCCGGGCGGCTTCGGCACGATGGACGAGCTTTCCGAAGTGATGACGATGCTCCAGACGGGCAAGATCAGCATGATCCCGCTCATTTTGGTGGACAAGAAATTCTGGTCGGGATTCCTGCGCTGGGTCAAGTCGAGCATGTTGGAAAAGGATATGATCCAGCCCGAGGATATGGAGATCATAAAACTCGTGGACTCGGCGGAAGAGGCGGTCGATTACCTCTGCGAGTGCCACCGCTACGGACCGCACGGCACTGTGCTCCGGGACTGAGAGGTCGAAGATGGCTGTCAAATCTTACGATGTGGTCGTCGCGGGCGGCGGCGTCGCCGGAGTGGCGGCGGCGATCGCGGCGGCGCGCCGGGGAGCGCGCGTTGCGCTGATCGAAAAGCAGTGTATTCTGGGCGGCTTGGCGACCTCGGGGATGATCTACATCTATCTGCCGCTCTGCGACGGTTACGGACATGTGACGGCGCAGGGGCTCGCGTGGGAGATGATGCGCCGCAGCGTCGAGTACGGACCCTTTACGACGCCCCCCGGCTGGGCGGGCGTTACTGAGGGTTATTCCGGCATCGGCGGCAAGCGTTTCCGGTGCTGTTTTTCTCCGGGCGGCTTCGAGCTGTCGCTCGACAAGATGCTCGAAGAAGCGGGCGTGGATCTGTGGCTCGACACCCGGGTCGTCGGCGTGAGGACGCATGATGACAGGATAACTTCGCTTCGGGTCGCCAACGACTCGGGATCCGTTACCGTGCGTGCCAAGTGCTTCGTGGACGCGACGGGGGGGGCGTACCTCGTGCAGCTGGCGGGCGGCAAAGTCGGACGCGACGAAAACTTCATGGCGGCGTGGTGGATGGACGCAGCGGAGCACCCCGAAAAGTACCTTCTCACCGAAGGTTTGAGCATCAGCCGCCTCGGAAATAGGACACCCGAATTATCCTTCGGCGAGTGCCGCGGCGGGCGCGACGTGACGCGCTTCGTCCGCAGGGCGTGGAGCATGCTCCGCGACCGTTACGACGCGCTGCCCGCCGAGGAGCGCAAAAAGAATTTTCCGGTCCAGCTGCCTTCCATGCCGCAGCTGCGCAAGATCGCGCGTATCGACGCCGTGTACAACCTTGCCGACGCCGATCAAGGAGGACACTTCGACGACTCGGTCGGGGTGGTCTCGGACTGGCGGCGCGCGGGTCCGGTGTGGGAGACGCCATACCGGTCGCTGCTGCCGCGCGAAGTGCGCGGAGTGCTGGCGGCGGGGCGGTGCATGGGGACGGAAGGCCTTGCGTGGGAGATCTTCCGCGTGATCCCGGCGGCGGCGGTAACGGGCGAAGCGGCTGGCGTCGCGGCGGCGCTGGCGGCGGCGGCGGGGCGCGATCCCTCCGAAGTTCCCGCCGACGAGGTGCGGGCGTGTCTGCTGTCGAACGGGTGCATCGTCGATGCGGCGCCGGAGTTCGGCGTCGACCCCGGCAACTGCGAAAAGACCCCCGAATACACCGAAAACTGACCGCGTCGGTCACTTGTATCCGCGGCAGCGTGTTACACTATCCCCCTTTTTATCTTATGCGATAGAACCTATCAATAAAATGATCGAACTTAACAATTAGAGCTTCGATTTCAGTATTGACATAATTTGATTTTTATGTCATATTTATAGTAGTGACGCGTGGATGGAGCGTCGACGGTATGCGCAACGGAATTTCCGGTGCGGCGTTTCACGGCGGTCACGTTGAGATAATTTGATCCGAAAAACAAACCAACGGTCTGAATAAAGGAAAGGATCGAAAAAATGGCTGAATACACCAACCCAGCCGGAACTTCCGGAGCCACTCTGACGACCGGCGAACTGGTCAATTCGACCGTCGCCGCCATCGAAAAGACCGGAGCGGACGCGTACGCGCGGGATCTTACCCTCAAGGCCGACGCCAGCGCGACCGATCTCACCGTTAACGCCGCCGGCCACTTGGTCGTGAGCAGCGGCGCGGAGGTGAACGGGCTCTCGATCGTCAACGGCGGCACGAAGCCGACCGTTCACATCTACAGCGGCGGCATCGCCAGGAACGTCACTGCCGGCGGCGGCACCATCGAGCTTTTCCCCTACGGCGGCACGATCGAGAACGTCACGGTAAACAATGGTGTCTACCTCAACGTCTTTTCCAACGGCGTCGTGGACGGCGGCACCTTCAGCGGCACCCGGCTCCAGGTCGGCAGCAAGGCCGGCACCCCCGGCGGCACGATACGGAACATCACCATCCTGAACGCCGCGGCCGATGGCGCCAACCAAGTCCAGCAAACCGGTTCGATGTACGACTGCACCATCGCCGCCGGTGCGCAGTACAAGGTCTCGGGCGGTCTGGCGGAGCGCACGAAAATATACGGCTCCGGCGCCAGATTCCGCGTCTCGACGGGGACGGTGAGAGACACCGTCGTTTCCGGCGGTACGCTTTACGTCTCGGGCGGCACGGTCAACGGCACTTTGATCTCCTCGGGCGGCAAGATGTACTTCTACAACGGCAGTGCCGACCTGATCACGCAACGGGGGAGCGGCTCGACGACGACGCTCATTTCCGCCACGGGCGGCACCATCGGCAAGATCGTCGCCTCGGGCGGCGGCGTCACGATCACCAAAAACGCGGTGGTGGGCTATCTCAGCGTTTGCTCCGCCGCCGCGACCAACTCGCCGAAGGTCTGGATAACTTCAGACGGCACGGTCAACGGCGGCTACACCGAAGGCTCCTTCGAGTTCCGCATGGAGAACGGCGGCGGCACGGTCAAAGACGTGACCATCGGCAAGGACACCTACCTCTTCTTCTCGGCTGGGCACGTCTCGGGCATGACCATCGCCAGCAACGCGGGCATGTTCCGGTTCTACGGCTCCAGCACCGACGCGCTGCTCATCGAAGACATGACCATCTACGGCAGCGCCGGGTACAATAACTCCGCGAACCGCGGCTTGGTCGAGGGCACCATGTCCAACTGCCGGATCATGAGCGGCGGCATCATGCGTCAGGGCGGCGGAGTGAACAAGGACATGACCGTCGCGGGCATCCTGCACCTCTCGGGCGGCGAGACGAACGACATCACCGTCAGCGGCTACAAAGCGGAGATCATCGCCTCGGGCGGCACGATCTCCGGCGCGGTGATCGAGGACTACGGCAAGTTCACCGTTCGCGAAGGCGCGACGCTGCTCGACCCGGTGATCCACATGAACTCCGCGACCGCCATCAAGGTCGGCGCCAACTGGCAGTACGCGCGGCTCAACGTCGGCAGCACCGGCATCGCGGGCGGCTACGTTTCGGGCGGCACGGCGGGCGCGTACACCTCCGGCGTCTTCGGCAACACGCTCGAGATCTATGCGTGGTCGGGCGGCGTGATCGAAGACATGACCTACAACTGGGGCGCCTACGTCGGCGCCTACTCCGGCGCGACGATCTCCGGCGGAAATTTCAACCGCGCCACGCTGTCGCTCCGCGGCGGTCGGGCGGAAAACATCGTCCTCACCTCCGGGGCGTCGGTCATCTACAACGCGAACGGCGGTACCGTCGACGGCGCGACGGTCTATTCCGGAGCGCGGGTCGCGGTGAGCAGCGGCGCCCATGTGAGCAACGTCAATCTGGTCTCGGGCGGGTCGCTGTACGTCTACGGCAACGGCGCCAAGGCGGTCGGCATCAGCGCCGACGCGGAAGCGTACGTGCGCCTCAACTTCGCCGTGACCGATCCCGAGCGCACCGAAGCGTACTTCGACACCATCGCCGACATCAACGCCATCGACGTGCGGAGCGCCGCCGCCGGGTTCAACTACACCATCGCCGAGACCGGCAACGCCGCGCTCGCGATGACGGTCAAGTATCAGAACGCCACCGTCAACCTCGTGAACGGCGGCACCACCATCAACCCGTTCGGTCAGAAGTACACCGTCGCCGCCGACGCGACGACGCTCGCGGTCGAAGCCTACACGGTGACGGACGTGGACGAAGCGAAGACTTTGCTCGAAGCCGGCGAATCGATCAACTCCGGCGACCGCGCGCTCGCGTGGAACGGCGTGACGCTCGGTTCCGGCGCCGCCTTGACCCTCGCTGACAACACCATCGCCGGCAACGGCTGGCTGGAATTCGACGGCGTGGATCTGGACGGCGCTTCGGTCGTCTACGGCGCGGCCGGCGCCTTCACGGGCGCGATGAACTACCTCGCCCAGTCGGGGACGGTGATCGGCAACTTCGGCGCCGGAGCCGCCGCGAACGGCACGGTGGGGGCCGTGAGGCTTCTCGCCTATGACGCCGAATTCGCGGGGATCACCTACGCCGGCGGCTTCGGCAACGTCGGCGTCATGGAAAACAACGAATTCGTCGCGGGCACGATCGAAACCGTTCTTTCGAGCGGCGCGGCGATCGGCAAGGACTTCTACGCGGGCGCGATGGCGAACTACGCCAAGACGACCACGGCGACCGCGGTCGGCGACATCGAGACCACCATCGCGATGTCGGTCACCGACGAAGTCACGGGCGTTACCACGTTCGGCAAGATCAAGGGCAACGTCTACGGCGCTTCGGCGGTCAAGGCGGGCACGATCTCGACTTCGCCGTCGACTCCGCTCCATACCGTCGGCAACGTGACGCTGACGCTTGCCGCCGGCGATCTTGCCGACACCAAGTGCGTCTTCGCGGGCGGGTATGCCACCGGGCACGACGAAACCAAGGCGGCTCCGGTCTACACGGTCGAAAGCGTGACGGCGACGATCTCCGGCGGCGAATGGGGCAAAGTCCACGGCGGGCGCGGCATCTTCGGCGGCGCGTTCGCGGGCGACAACATCGGGACCGACGGCGTCTGGGCGCAGGTCGGCGACGTGAATATCACGATCTCCGGCGGTACGATGGGCAACGTCTACGGCGGCGGCTGGGCGCAGAAGGACGCCAAGAGCGAAGTCGGCAACGTGAATATCACCGTAAGCGGCGGTACGATCGCCAATATCTTCGGCGGCGGCAGCCACTCGACCTTCGGCGGCACGACCGTCGCGGGCGATGTGACGATCACCGTCTCGGGCGGCACGATCTCGAACGCGATCTACGCCAGAGGCCAGCTCGAAGGCGACGCGACTGGGACCGCCAGCGTGGTCTTCACCGGCAACGCGGATTACGGCTGCGACGTCTACGGTTACACTTACGTCGGCGGGTCCGACAGCGACGCGACGCTGCGCTTCACCACCTATTCGGGTACCCTCTCGGGCGACATCGGCGGATTCGCCCGCGTGACTTTGGACGGCAACACCAAGATGACCCTTACCGCCGCGTGGGATGGCGTCAACAACGAAGCGTGGACCTTCGATGCGACCGAGCGCAACGCGGCGCTCGCTGGCACGGCGTTCCTGAACTGGAGCAACGCGGACTTCACCGGCGACACCATCACGCTGAATCTCGGTTCCGGCGACGCCGTCGCGTGGAACCTCATCAGCACGGATGTCGGGACGGCCGTCTACAACAAGTTCGACGTGCGGATCGACGGTCAGTCGATCCTGAGCGAAGCCATCGACATCGACGACGCGATCGCCGGCACCGGCACCGCCTACGACGGCTGGGGCTTCACCGACGACAACGGCATGCTGAAGTTCAAACAGCTGGCGTAACAGTACGAACCTCGGGGGGGCGGTTGACCGCCCCCCCGTTGTCATTTTGCGCCGTGGGGACGGTGTCCGGTCGGGAAAAAAACCGTATTTCAAAGACATTTTCGGGGGGGCAAAAGGGGGTATGATGTTGAAACGATCTCTGATCGCGGCATCGCTGGTGCTGTCGGCATTTGCCGCTTTTGCTGGACCGCTCAAGATTGGTTGGGCGACCGCCGACATCAGCACCGATCGGCCGATCTTCATGCAGGGAACGCCCTCGGAACGACGGTCGCAGGGGCTGCGCGATCCGCTCACGACCACCGCGCTCGTGATCGACGACGGCGAAGACTGCGTGATCTTCAACTCGTGGGATACCTGCTGCGTCTTCGGCTTTATGGCGAAGCGGGTGCGCGAAGCGGTCGCGAAGAAGTGCCCCGAGATCCCGGTCCGCAAGATCATCATGAACGCCACCCACACCCACAACGGGCCTGCGTTGGCGCCGAAATACAAGGACGAAAACTCCGTCGCCTACCGTGACGCACTGGTCGAAAAGGTCGCCGACACCATCGTCCGCGCGTGGCGGGCGCGCAAGCCGGGCAAGATCGGCTACGGCTACGATTTCGCGGTCATCGGCTTCAGCCGCCGCCCGGTGTACTTCGACGACGTCAACGCCCGTCCGCTGCCCGAGGGACATTACAGGATCTCCGGCTACGGGGACGGCAAGGCATTCGCCAAGCTTCACGGCAATGCGAATGACCCCATGTTCAGCCACATGGAGGCGGCGCCCGATCCCTTTGTGAACTTCCTCTTCACCTACGATCTGAACGACAAGCTGACGGGAGTCGTCTTCAACGCCGCGATGCCCTCGCAGGCGTCGCTCGGCGACATGAAACTCACGTCGGACTACTGGCACAACGTCCGCTGCGAACTCAAAAAGGAGTACGGCGACGGGATCTTCATGCTGCCGCAGTGCGCCGCCGCGGGCGATCTGACCTACAGGATACCCTATTACAACAAGGCGACCGACCGGAAAAACCGGCTGCTTTACGGACGCAGGCGCGACTACGTCGGCGAATTCGACCGCATCCGGATCGCCGAACAGCTGATGGCGGCGTTTCACCGCACCATCGAGTGGGCGCAAAAAGACCTTGGCTCCGACCTGACGATCAACCACGTCAGCACGACGATCCGGCTCAAGCGCTTCAACGCCACGCCGGAGGAGGTCGCCGCCGCCAAACAGAATATCGCCGAACTGGAGGCGATCCGTCAAAATCCGCCGTGGTCCGCCGACCGGCCGCCCAAGGACTGGGAAAGGCGGCTCAACCGTTCGATTCGGCGCAACAAGTGGGTCATCGAATTGCCCGACGAGGTCAAAAAGAAGCCGACGTGGGCGAGCGAGTTCCACGTGCTGCGCATCGGCGACATCGCGTTCGTTTCGGAGCGCTACGAACTTTACACCGACTTCGGCCAGCGCATCCAGGCGCGGAGCCCCTTCACGCAGACCTTCACCATCCAGTGCTGCGCGGGCGGTCCGGACGACATGTGGACGACCAACCACTACCTCGCCACCAAGCGCGCGGTGGCGAACGGCGGGTATCAGGCGAGCGTCTACGACAACGCCAACGCCCCGTCGCCGGAGGGCGGACAGCAGATGGTGGATACCGCGATAAGATTGCTCAACCACCTCAAGAAATACAACCAGGTCCCGCCCCCGAAAAAGCCGGGGGCGGCGGAAACGCGGAAAGCCGAGCCAGCGAAATAGGATCGGTAGGACCATTGGGACCGGTATTACCCCAAACATCGGTACACGGTTTCCAATGGGAGTTATGGGAACTTTGGGAATTTTGGGATCATTGTCCCCCCCGTTTTCATTTCAAGACTCCCAAGTCTCCCAAAACTCCCAAGCGGATGCCGGTATTTCTGTCGGCGGCTGGTTTTCCGCGCCAGCGCAGCCAAGCCCCAAACCTTTCCCGTGTGTTTCGTGCAAAATTTGACAAACCGAGGCGTTTGCGCTAATTTAAATAATTAGTCGTGTGCCCGGGAAAGGCGGTAAATTCCGATATTTGCGCCGTTATCCGCCGCCGGGATCATATGCGACAGTTCGGGGAAAACTCAAAAATCAACATAAAAAATCCGCCGCAGAGACGGCGGAGCAACACGGGAGAAAAAGAAAATGTCGTACATCTATTCGGGCGGTTCGGAAGTACCCAACACCGCCGAGGGCGCGAGCTCCTTCGGCGGTCACATGCAGGGGTACCTCATCGCGGCGGACACCTACGAGACCGATGAGCCGTTCACTCGGATCATGCGCGCCTACGGCACCGACGTCAAGACGGAGGACTTCGTCGTCGAAAGCGGCGGCACCTTTTACGGCAACAACGGCACCCACACCAACCTTTACATCGGACCGAAAGGGTCGGCGTCGATCTCCTCGTCGTACGTCACCGGCGCCACGGTCGGCGGCTTTTACGATACGGTCAGCGGTACTGTCAATGTCGGCACTCTGCTGCTGTACAAAAAGATCACCGGCGATAACATCACCGTTTACAGCGGCGGACTTCTGACCGTTTCCAGCGCCACGCTCAACAACGTCACCGTCTCCGGCAACACGAACAAGTGGTACGGCGAAACGGCGATGGCGAGGATGAACATCTCCGGCAAGGGCAGCGTCTACGGCGGTTCCGCGGTCAACACGTGCCGCATCATGGTCGACTCGGGCGGCGTCATCGAGAACTTCGTGGCGCATACCAGCACCCACCTCTATGCGAAGGCGAACGGGCTGATCTCAGGCGGCGAGGCTCACTGCGCCAATCTGGAGATCCGCGGCGGCACGGTGCGCGGCACGCTGGTCAATTCCGGCGGTCTGCTCCAATTCACCCGCGTCGCCAGCGGGCAGGCGATCGGCGTGACCATCGGCTCCAAGGGCAGCGCCTACATCGGCTCCGGCGGCACGATGACCGATACGCTCGTGAGCGGCCACGACGGCGGCTCCGCCGTGGTGATCGCGTCGAGCGGCGCGGCGGTCCGGACGACGGTGATGTCGCTCGGCACCTTGACCCTCCGACTGTCTGGAGCGTACATTCCGAGCGTCACCAGCACCACCCTCTCCAAGGGCGGCAATCTGATCCTTTCCAACGGCGGACTGGCGCTGAGCACCACCATTTCCTCGGGCGGTCTGGCGATCGTTTCGGGCGGCGTTCTCTCCGACACCGAGATCTTCAACAACGGACGGGCGAGCGTTTACAAGGGCGCCGCCGCCTCCGGCGCCACCCTCTACGAGGATGGCAAACTCATACTGTACTCCGGCGGCAGCGCCGACGCCGTCACCGTCAACGCGAACGGCTATCTCTATCTTTACAGCGGTGCGAGCGGCGCGTCCATGGCGCGGGCGACCAACATAATCGAAAACGGCGGCTTCGCCTGGGGACAGCCCGGGACCACGCTGACCTTCCTCGCCAACGCGTTCTCCGACGTCGATCTCCACTCCAACGCCACCTTGCACTCGGTCACCACCGGCACCAGCATCAGCATCACCGGCAGCGGCACCAGTTTGATGTCGTGCATATTCTTCGGCGGCTCCGGATACGACATCGAAGCCCATTCGGGCGGCATCATCTTCGTCAACTCCGGTCACGTTTCGGGCGCCGTCGCCCACTCGGGCGGCTGGATCAACCTCGCCGGCAACAACACCAAGACCTTCATGAGCGGCGCCTTCGTCGAAAGCGGCGCGTCG
>CACZPY010000122.1 GCA_902783135.1 uncultured bacterium | reverse complement strand
GATGTCGCCGCCTTCGACGTTGATCGTCACGTTGCCGGTGACGCTGGTCGCGCCGCCCGAGGTCGAGTGCGTGCCGCCGCCGAAGACATTGGCGATCGTCCCGCCCGCGATATTGATGCGCACATCGCCGACGATGCTCTTGCCGTTGTTCTTCTGTGTCCAGCCGCCGCCGTAGACGTTGCCCATCGTCGCATCGCCGCTGACGGTGATGTTCACGGCTCCGAGAACTTCGGCTTCGACGCCCGACGCCATGATGCCGCCGAATACTCCGCGACCGCCGCAGGCCTCGCCCCAGCTGCCGCCGGAGATGGTGGCGCTGACGCTGTCAACCGTGTAGACGGTCCCCGTCGCGTCACCGGTGGCGTAACCGCCCGCGAAGATGCAGGATTGCGTTCCCTTGGTGATCTCGCCGTCCGTGATCGTCAGCGTCACGTCGCCCGCAGTATGACGGGTGCCGTTCTTGCCCGCGACGGTTTTGACCGCCGAGGCACCGTAGATGTTCCCGCTGAACGTGCCGCCGTCGACAGTCATGGAGACGTTGCCGACGCTCGTCACACTGTCCAGCTTGTTGGCGAGCGCGCCCGCATAGAAGTCCTTGGTGATCGTACCGGTCGAAACCAGCGTCTTGACCGCACCGGTGACATTACCGAAGCCGCCCGCGTAGCCCGTACCGTCGAGTTCCGCTCCCGCGACGGTCAGATTCACTGCCGCCACCGTGCCGCCCGCGTTTGCACCGGCCGCAAGGTTGCGGAGACTGCCGCTCTTGGCGTAGACGTTCACCGTGCCGGTCGCAAACGAATTGCCCTGCGCACCGTAGAGCGTGGTATTCGCTCCGCCCGCGTAGCCGTCAAGTTCGACCCACGCCTGACCGGAGGTCATGTCTCCGGCGAGGAAGACGTTTCCGCTCGTGACGCCGGTGGCGGAATCCCACTTGACGGCTCTGCCGCCCGTAATGGCATCGCCGCTCGTCAGCGCGGCGGCGTCGCCGGTCTTGGTCCCGACCGTTATCGCATCGACCGTGATCGCCGTACCCGTCGCGTTGAACGCATAGCTGAAGCCGGTGAAGGCGTTCGTTACCGACTCGCCCGCCTTGATGCGATCGTCGTACAATCCCCACTCGCCGCAGTTCACATACCTGTCGGTTGCGCCCGTCGTGGCGATGGTGTAGGTGTTGCCCGCCGTTTCGCCATTGAGCACGATCTCGGTCGAAGCCTTGACCAGCCCGAGGTTGTTGATGGTGACTCCGCCGTTCGAGACATCGAGTGTGAGCAACTTGCCGGTGTCGGCTCCGGAAGCGTTGATGTTCAGGACTCCGCCCGCTCTGAGGGTCGTGTTTTCCGCTTTGACGGTCGCCGCGTTGAGCGCCAGCGCACCGCCGTTTTCGACGACGGTATTGCTCGCCTCGGCGGTACCGGAAAGGTTCATGGTGCAGAATTGTCCGGCACTGACGCGGGTTATCGTCACATCGTAAATGCGCGCGTCGCATCCGCCGTTGCAGACGAGTCCGCCGTTGTAGAGTGTCGCGCCGGAGACCACCACGTTGCCGTAGGCGGAGATGCGTGCGCTGTTGTGCTGCAGCACCGCATTTTTCAATATCAGGTCGCTGCCGATGGAGAGCTGGGCTTCGTTGACCGTCAAGCCTTCGATCACACCGCTCGTCGCATGACCCGCGACCGCGGAGTTGTTGAAGTACAGCGTACCTTCGGCGATGCCGGTGTTTTCTCCCGTCAGCATCGCGCCTCTGACCAGATCGATCTTCGCACCGGCGATGGTGTAAAGATCGTTGACGACGTTGCCGTTCAACGCGCTAAGCACGCCGCCGTTGGCGATGCTGACCCGACCGCCCGTGGCGTTCAAGCCGGTGACGGTCGCGCCGTTGGCGATGTAGACGCTGCCGCCCGCCTGCGCGATGTCGGCGATGTCGGTGTAGATGTTCGCCTGTCCGCCATAGACCGTCAGCCCAGTGGCGACGGTGTTCTGGATGGTGGTGCTGCCGCCGTCGCGGACCGCGATGCCGTCGACCGTCGCCTGATAGAAGTAGGCGGAGCCGCCGCCGACATCGATGTTCGATCCGGAAGCACCGTAAACGATGTCGATGCGCCCGCCCTGCTGCGTGACGTCCGCGAGGAGCGCCGCGGCTTCCCGGGCGTAAGCCGAACCGCCGGAGACGGTGACGCCGGAACCGGTCGCCCCGGCGCTCAGGTAGAAGGTGCCGCCCGAGACCACGACTTCGCCGCCGACCGCGCCCTCCTTGAGATCCGCGATGCCGCCGCCGATGTCCAGACCGGTGAAACTGCCGTTCATGGTCACTGTGCCGTCGTTGATCCGGATGTCCGCGCCCGACACGCCGGTGGTCAGGATGGCGCTGCCGCCGTTGATGACCGCTCCGGAGATTCTGGTGGCGGCGGCGGCGGCGCTTACGGCCGAGATCGTGCCGCCGTTCTGCGTGAGGTTGGTGACGGTGGCGTTGTAGATGTTGAGGAGACCGCCGTCGTTTACGGTGATGTCGTCGTTCACGGCGTTGGTCAGCTGGATG
>CACZPY010000121.1 GCA_902783135.1 uncultured bacterium | reverse complement strand
TTCGAAAAGGCGTTCAGCGAGGCGAATCTGCTGTACACCAAGGAACTCATGACGCTCAAGCAGCGCATCCACGAACACGTCCTCGCCAAGCTGAATCTGACCGAACAGTCCATGCAGGCGCTGGCGAACGACGAGCTCATCAGCAAGTTGGAGGAGGCGCTGGATCAGGTGTTGCGCGATCTGCGTCACGAATTGCCGCGCGAAACGCCGATAGAACAGCTCCGTCAGTCGCTGATGGACGAACTGGCGGGATTCGGTCCGATATCTCCGCTGCTTCGGGCGGATGACGTGGACGAGATCATGATCAACGGTCCCGACCTCATCTTCGTCGAACGCAAGGGCCGGGTCTACGAGACCGGCGCGCGCTTCTTCAACAACCGCCATCTGATCTCCATCATCCAGCGGATCGTGGAGCCTCTGGGCCGCCATATCGACGACGCCAGTCCCATGGTGGACGCGCGTCTGCCCGACGGGTCGCGCGTCAATGCGGTGATCCCGCCGCTGGCTCTGGACGGTCCGTCCGTGACGATCCGCAAATTCGCCAAGAAGAAACTGACCGTCGACGACCTGATCCGCTTCGGCAGCATGACCAAGGAGATCGCGCTGTTTCTGGAGGAGGCGGTGCGGGCGTCCCAGAACATGCTGATATCCGGCGGCACCGGCTCGGGCAAGACCACCTTGCTGAACGTGATGAGCCAGTTCATCCCCGAGGACGAGCGCATCGTCACCATCGAGGACTCCGCGGAACTCAAATTGTCGCACCGCAATCTGGTGCGGCTGGAGGCGCGCCCCGCCAATATCGAAGGAAAAGGGCGCATCACCATCCGGTCGCTGGTGGTCAACGCGCTGCGTATGCGTCCCGACCGGATCATCGTCGGCGAATGCCGCGGCGAGGAGGCGCTGGACATGCTGCAGGCGATGAATACCGGTCACGACGGATCGCTTACCACCTGCCACGCCAACACTCCGCGCGATGCGATCGGGCGGTTGGAGAACATGGTGATGATGGCGGGGTACGATCTGCCGGTGTCGGCGATCCGCGAGCAGATCGCTTCGGCGATCAACATCATCGTTCAGCAGACGCGTCTTCCCGACGGCTCCCGCAAGATCGTGCAGATCTCCGAGATCACCGGACGGGAAAAGGACATCGTGCTGATGCAGGACATCTTCACTTTCGTCCAGACCGGACTGGACGAAAACGGCAAGATACAGGGATACTACGCCGCCACGGGCAACATCCCCGCCTTTGTCGAAAAACTGAAGCAGAAGGGCGATCTCCGGCTCGACATCGGCGTGTTCGTGCCGAAGTCATAAGGGAGGAGCGGCATTGTGAACGCACAGGCAGTAATCGCGTTGGCCATCGTCTTTGCCGCGGTGGTGGTCATAACTTATGTTTTCGCGACGATCTTTTTCCGCGAGACCGCGGTCAAAGCGGAGGAGAGCGCCAACCGCGGTTTGAGCGGCAACGATCCCGTTTCCCGCTTCATCAAACCGGATTTTCTGATTCAGCTGCGCTTCGCGACGGCGTTTCTGATGGGCGGTATCGCGCTGACGATCATGCTGTTTCTGCAGGTGTCGCTGATCCTCGCCCTGATCCTCGGAACACTGATCCCGGCGCTTTTGGGGTTCTACGCGGTGCTGCTGCACTTCCGCCGGAAGGCGAAAAAACGCGCCCGCGAATTCGAACAGAAGCTGCTGGATCTGGTCATGGGACTCGCCAACGGTCTGCGCGCCGGCATGGCGCTGCCGCAGGCGCTGGAGGTGATCTCGCGGGATATCGGCGGCCCGCTTCAGGAGGAGATGTCCGTCGCGTTGTCGGAGTACCGGCTCGGCGTCGAACTCGCGGATGCGCTGGATCATGTCTATAAGCGGCTCCCGGCGGAGGATCTCAAACTGCTGATAACGTCGCTCCGGCTCTCGCAGCAGACCGGCGGCAGCATGGCGGATGTGCTCGACCATATGACGGAGACCATCCGTCAGCGGACGATCTTTCAGGAAAAGCTCGCCACTCTCACCGCGCAGGGGCGCTTCGAATCCATCGCGATCGCGCTGATGCCGCTGGCGGCGTTCCTGATACTGTATCTGTTGGATCCGGAGCTGATGTCGCCGTTGGTGACGACTGGCGCCGGCTGGTGCGCACTGGGGATCGCCGCTACATTGGAGTCGGTGGGCTTCCTGATCATCAGCAAAATCATGTCGATCGAGGTGTGATCATGATGATACTGTTCATAAAACTGCTCGCCTTCGGAGCGGGTGCGTTGGGCGTCATCGGCGTGTTCGTGCTGCTTTTCGGCGGCAGACGGGAAAAGGAATACGCGGACAATCTGCCGTTCTGCTTCCGGATCCTCCAGACCGAGACCAAGTTCCTGAGCCGCACGCTGGGCCGGGAGATCGTTGTTCAGATGCCGTCGCTCGAGCGCTACTGGAACAATCAGATATTGCTTTCCGGGCTGAAACTCGAGGTCAGCGACATCTTCGGCAGCCGGATCTTCTGGTGCATCCTCTTCACCTTGGGCGGGATCGGCGTCACGTTGTCGGTCACGGATTCCGCCGCCTATCTGCTGGCGGCGGGGGCGATCTGCGCCTTCATCGGGTTCAACTACCCGTCGATGGCGATACAGAAGGCCGCCGAGGAGCGGCAGAAGACCCTGCGCAAGAACCTGCCTTTCGCCATCGACCTCATCACCTCCGCCATGCGCGCGGGGCTGGACTTCATGGCGTCGGTGCGCTACTATGTGGTCAACACCGAACCGGGACCGCTGACGCAGGAGTTCGGTCAGGTGCTCAAGGAGACCGAATTGGGTAAATCCCGCATCGAGGCGCTGCATTCCATGTCCGAGCGGATCCAGCTGGACGAGTTCAAAAGTCTGGTGACCGCAGTCTCCGAAGGGGCGGAAATGGGGGCGTCGATCGTCGACACCCTCTGCGTCCATGCGGAGGAGATCCGCCGGGCGCGGTTCGCCGCCGCCGAGCGTCAAGCTCAGCGCGCACCGTCGCTGATCATTCTGCCGATGATCCTTTTCATCATGCCGTCGGTGTTCATCATCATCTTCACCCCGGTATTTCTCCGCATCCAGAATTCCGGATTTTCACAAATGTTCTGAAAATATAGGACCGCGCTCATGGCTTTTCAACTTCACATCACCCATCCCGGACATCCGGGGGAAATGGTTGTTCCGCTGCCTGACGGAGATCATCTTATCGGCCGCTCCCGGAGCGCGGAGATCCAATTGTCGCAGCCGGATGTCTCCGGAAAACATCTGATCCTCCATGTGGACGGCGATTCGGTGATCGCGGAGAACCTGAGTTCCCACGGTTCGCGGACCGCGGAGACCACATTGGAACTGCCCACCCCGATCCGGGTCGGCGATTCGATCTTTCTCGGCAAGAGCACCGTGATCACGCTGCGTCTGGCGGGGGAGGCGGCGGAGGACGACGCCTCCGAGCGCGCCACCCTCGTGACGGATTCACCCGTTTCCGAAATGCCGCCGCCCCAACCGGCGGCGGCGCCCGCCCCGGCGCCGAAGCCGGAGCCGGTTCCCGCGCCGAAGGCGGCGGAGGATATGGGCGCCACCGTGCTCGAAGCGGCACCGGCTCCCGCAACTCCGGCTCCCGCCGCTCCGGTGGCTCCCGCCGCCGACCCGGATGTGACGATCGTGGGGGCGGCTCCGGCGCCGGTTGTTCCGACTCCCGCCGCCGACCCGGATGTGACCATCGTGGGCGAGGTCGCGCCTCCGACGCCGAAAAAGGCTCCGGATATGGATGCCACCGTGCTCGAAGCGGC
>CACZPY010000120.1 GCA_902783135.1 uncultured bacterium | reverse complement strand
GGCGGCTTCGCGTTCTGCTCCGGCGGCTACCTCTACAATGCCCAAGTCACCAACGGCTGGATCTGGGGGCATCAGGCTGGAGCGAACATCAGCCTCGGCGGCGCCGAGACCAACATCACGAAGGGCAACTGGTACCACTGCGGCGCGGGCGGCAGCTCCAACAAGGACAGCAATCTGTACGCCGAGAACGGCGTGCTCTACGACGCCACCATCAAGACCAACGGCAACTGGCTGCGCAATCTGACGGTCCTCGAAGGACTGACCGTCAGCCGGGCCGTCATGAGCTCGGGCGGCAGTCTGACGCTCGTCTCGGGCGGCAGCGGCAACGACATCGATCTCAAGGGCTGGGGCCGGCTGTACGTCAGCAGCGGCGGCGTCGCCACCAGCGCCCACGGCACGGGCGGACTGAACGTCTTTGAGGGCGGCATCATCAGCAGCGCCACCGTCAACTCCACCGGCAGTATGACCGTCTTCGACGGCGGCGTCGGCAGCGATATCGCCGTCGAATCCGGCGCCAAGCTGTACGTCAGCAACGGCGGCGCGATCAAAGGTCTCACCGTCAGCACCGGACAGCTCAACCAAATGCACGCCACCTTCTCCGGGACCGCGGAGGGGAGCAACATCAGTATCTACGGCGACAAGAATTCCGGTCAGTACTGCGTGACCGTCTACAACACCGCGGTGCTGAGCAAGGTCTACCACTCTGGCGGCGGATTGTGGGTCTACGGCAACGGCACCGTCAAAGAGCTGCAGCTCGAAGCGGGCGAGACGGTATTTCAGGACAACTCCTACGCGAGCGACGTCAAGGTCTCCGGCGGAGCACTTCTCTACGTCCGCGGCAACGCGCTCATCGAAAACCTCCACATGTCGGGGGGCAACGCCCGCTTCTCCTCCGGCACGGTTCGCGACGCGACATTCGAGGGCACCATCGGCTCGCTGACGATCAAGAACGGCTTCCTCATCGAGAGCGCGGCGTTCAACAACGGGGCGGTGATGAGCGTATGCAGCGGCGGCAGTTTGAACAGCGCCACCGTCAACAGCCACGCCGTGATCCTCGTGTCGAACGGTGCCGAGGTGACCAATGTGGTCCTCAACGTCGACGACTGGGACGGCCGGTTTAAAATCTACGACGGCGGCCACGTTTCCGGTCTGACGATCAGCGGCACGTCCGGCGGCAGAAATTACCTCATGATGTACGACGGCTCCGGCGTGCTCGAGGACGTCACCACCGACAAGGCGGGCATCTACCTCGCCTCGGGCGGCATCATCCGCAACCTCACCCAGAAAAACGGCGCGGGGGTGATCCTGCGCGGCGAGCACCCCTTCGCGAGCGGCGCGACCGTCCTCGGCGGCACCTTGTACTTCCAGAACGGCGCGAAGGGCCAGGACATCGTCGTCAACGGCGGCGGATGCAACATCCATGACGACGGCTATGCCGGTCAGGTCACGGGCTCCGGCGCGAAGGTCTCGCGCATGGACGTCGTCAAGGGCACCGTCAACGTCTCGGCGGGCGGCAAGCTCTTCGACGCGCGGATCTCGGGCGGCACCGTCAACGTCAAGAGCACCGGCACCACCTACGGCGTGCCGCTCCTCTCGGGCGCGACCCTGACGGGCGGCACCGTGAATATGAGCAACGCGGCGTTGAGCTCGATCAAGTACAACAACGGCGGCAAGATCAATGTCAACGGCGGGACGGTCACCGACTTCGACATCGAAACCCCCGATCTGGGGACGGGCGCGCAGCTGAACCTGAGCGGCGGCGCGATCGCCTCGAACGGACGCGTCAACGGCAAGGCCAAGGTCGGCGTCGTGAACCTGACGGGCGGCGCGAAGTTCAACGAGGCGTACGTCTCGGGCGGCAGCGTCTTCCTTTCCGGCCTCGCCGAGATCACCAACGTCGAGCAGACGGGCGGCGCGGTCATCCTGCGCGGAGAGGATGCCTACGCCTCCGGCGCGACGGTGCGTGGCGGCGACTTCTACTTCCAGAACGGCGCCAAGGGCGACGGCATCACCGTCGCGGGCGGCACGCTTCAGGCCTACGACACCAATATGACCAACCCGGCGGGCTCCGCCGAGGTCGTGAACGACGTCACCATGACGGCGGGCCGCATCGCGATCGGCTCGGGCGCCACGATCAACCGCATCGCCGCCGCCGGCGGCACGATCTCGGTCGGCTCGAGCGGTATCGCCAACGACGTCACTGTCGGCGAGGACGCCAACGCGACCGTCGCCGGTACGCTGAACGTGGCGACCTCCGCGTGGAACGTTACCGCCAGCAACGGCGGCATCGTCAACGTCGCGAGCGGTGCGACGCTGGTCAACGCCAAGACCGTCACCGGTGCGCACGTCGACTTCGTCCGCGACGAGAACCTCGCGACCTTCCAGGGCAGCGAAACCAACATCGCGGCGAACACGCTGTACTACGCCGGTTCCGCGAACGCGCTCGGCCTCTCGGTCGTGAACGGCGTGATGAAGAACCTCGGCGCGGACGGCAACTACTACCGGCTCGCCATCGGCACCGGCATCACGGCCGAAGACGCGACGGTCAACAACGGCTGGCGCCTCTCGGCATTCCAGGACGCGATCGTTTCGGGCGGCGTCGTCAACGGCAACGGCGGCGCGGCGGTCGTGGTAATGCGCGATAGCTCGTACGCCGTCGGCGTGACGCTCAAGGGCAACGGCGG
>CACZPY010000119.1 GCA_902783135.1 uncultured bacterium | reverse complement strand
TCCGGTGGATTATTCCGTACTCGGTGCCGACGATGAACTCTTCGGCATCCGAACCTTTGACCAGTCGGAGCATCCCGCCGGTCGAGAGCGCCTCGTCCGCCGCGGCGACCGTCGCGGGCGGGCACTCGGGGTGGACCAGCGCGACCGCATCGGGGTGGAGCTTCCGCGCCGCCGCGATCGCGGCGGGCGTGACTTCGTGGTGGATCGGGCAGTACCCCGGCCACAGCTCCATTTTGCGGCCGAGCGAATTGACGATGTTGCTCCCCAGATGGCAGTCGGGGAGGAACATGATCCGTTTGTCCTCGGGGATCGACGCGACGATGCGTTCGGCGTTGGCGCTGGTGCAGCAGATGTCGATCTCCGCCTTGACGGCGGCGGTGGTGTTGACGTAGGCGACGAGGCCGGTGTCGGGGTGCTGTTTTTTGTAGGCGCGCACCGCTTCGGCGGTCGCCATGTCCGCCATGCGGCATCCGGCGTCGGGGGCGGGGTTGAGGACGACCGACTTGGGGGTGAGGATCTTCGCCGTCTCCGCCATGAAGGATACGCCGCAGAAGACGATGCAGGGCGCCTTGGCGTCGCGCGCCTTCAAACTCAATTCCAGCGAGTCGCCGACGAAATCGGCGATGTCCTGCACCTCGGGCAGAGTGTAGTTGTGGGCGAGTATCACCGCGTCTTTCGCGGCTTTGAGTTCGGATATTTCACGGATGATCGCGTTGTCCATGGTATTGGGTCCCCGTTGTAAAAACGATACGCTCCGGAAAGCGTCGCATCGGCGCGTCCGGAGCGGAAAAACGATGACTGCCCGCTCACGACAGCGACGAGACGTATTTCTGGTACGCCTCTTCGTCCATCATGTCGTCGAGTTCGGAACTGTCGATGTTGACGAGCTTGCAGATCCAGCCCTTATCCTCCGGCGACTCGTTGATGTTGGCGGGGTCGTCGATCAGCGATTCGTTGACCGCCGAGACCGTGCCGCTCACAGGCGCGTAAAGGTCGCAGGCGCCATCGACGGCTTCGAGTTCGCCCATCTTGTCGCCGATGATGAAGTCGTCGTCCTCTTCGGGAAGTTCGACGTAGGTCACTTCGCCCAGTTCGTCGGCGAGGTATTCCGAGATGCCGAACACCGCCTCGTCGCCTTTTACTTCCACCCACTCGTGATCTTCGGTGTAGTACTTCATTATGTTCCTCAACAAAGGTTGATGAAAGTTGTCTCGCGCTATTCACAGAATAATGAAACATCGCATCATACAAATGTCAAGCTCCAAAGCGTGATTTTTGCAAAGATTTTGCGGGAAAATGCCGATTGTCCGGGCGCGGCGTTGAAAATGGCGCTTCTCCGCACTACATTAAGCAGCGGTCGGCATACGCCGCAAGAGAGGTCGAAAATGTTGGAAAATATAGTTATCCGCGGCGCGGCGCAGCACAATCTCAAGCATATCGACGTCACCATCCCGCGCAATAAACTCGTGGTGGTCACGGGGCTCTCGGGATCGGGCAAAAGTTCGCTCGCCTTCGACACTTTGTACGCCGAGGGGCAGCGGCGCTACGTCGAAAGCCTCTCCGCCTACGCGCGGCAGTTCCTCGACCGGATGCAGAAGCCCCAGCTGGAGCACGTCGAGGGGCTTTCGCCCGCCATCGCCATCGAACAGCGTTCGGCGGGCGGCACGCCGCGGTCGACGGTCGCCACCGTGACGGAAATTTACGACTATCTGCGGCTTCTTTACGCGCACACCGGCACGGCGCACTGCCCCAAGTGCGGGAGAGTGCTCGAATCGCAGTCGGCGCAGGCGATCGCGGAGCAACTGCTCGCGCTCCCCGCCGGGTTGAAGCTGACCCTGCTCGCGCCGGTGGTCTCGGGGCGCAAGGGCGAACACCGCGAGGTGCTGGAAAAACTGCTCTCGGACGGCTTCGTGCGGGCGCGCATCGACGGCAGGATGACGGTGCTGGACGGCGAGGTCCCGACGCTCGAAAAGAATCTGCGGCACACCGTCGAGGCGGTGGTCGACCGGCTGGTCACGGGGCGGATCGACGCGGCGCGGCTCGCCGACTCGGTCGAAGGCGCGCTCAAGCACGGCGGCGGCGTGATCGTGGTGAAGCTGGAGGGCGAGGGCGCGCCCTTCGCGGAGGAAAAGTTCTGCGAGAACCTCGCCTGTCCCGATTGCGGAGTATCGTTCGGCGAATTGCTGCCGCGCAACTTTTCGTTCAACTCGCCCTACGGGATGTGCGAACACTGCAACGGTCTCGGCATCGAACAGTCGATGGATCCGGAAAAGGTGATCCCCGATCCCTCGCTGTCGATCCGCAACGGGGCGATCCCCGGGTGGCGGCGCGGGCCCCGACGGCTGATCATCTACTACAATCTGCTGCTGCGGCAGCTGGCGATACACCTCGGCAATCCGAAGCTGCTGACGACCCCCTTCGACGAACTCACCGAACACGAGCGGCACGTTATTCTTTACGGCACTGGCAAGTAGCCGATGGAGTTCGAATACTACATGCGGGGCAAGAAATACCTGTGGAGCCACCCCTTCGAGGGCGTGCTCGAAAACCTGCGGCGGCGCATGGTCGAGACCGAATCCGACTCGGTGCGCGAACGCCTGAGCGCATACTTGAGCCCGCACGAGTGTCCAGTCTGCCACGGGGCGCGGCTGAATCCGGTGAGTCTGGCGGTCACGGTGGGCGGGCTTTCGATCGACCGCTTCAACGCCCTGAGCGTCGCGGGGGCGCTGAAGTTCGTCGAAGGGCTGGAACTCGACGCCGAAAAGCGCGTGATCGCCGCTCCGCTCAAGCGCGAGATCGCGTCGCGGCTGCGCTTTTTGTGCGACGTGGGGTTGGACTATCTGACGCTCAATCGCGTGAGTTCCACGTTGTCGGGGGGCGAGGCGCAGCGCATCCGGCTGGCGACTCAGCTCGGGTGCGGGCTGACCGGCGTGCTGTACATCCTCGACGAGCCGTCGATCGGTCTGCATCAGCGGGACAACGACAAACTTCTCGCCACCTTGGAAAGTCTGCGCGACATCGGCAACACCGTACTGGTGGTCGAGCACGACCTCGACACGATCCGCCGCGCCGACTATGTGATCGACATGGGCCCCGGCGCGGGCGAGGCGGGCGGCCATGTGGTCGGCGCGGGCACTCCGGAGGAACTGGCAAATGTCCCCGGTTCGGTGACGGCGGAGTTCCTCTCCGGGCGGCGGGAGATCGCGGTGCCGGCGGAGCGCCGCGCCGGGAACGGGCGTTCCGTCACGATCCGGGGCGCGCGTCACAACAACCTCAAGAACATCGACGTCGAGTTCCCGCTCGGCAAGTTCATCTGCGTCACGGGGGTCTCCGGCTCGGGCAAGAGTTCGCTCGTGAACGGCATCCTCGTGCGCGCGCTGAACCGGCGGCAGGAGATACAGGATCTGCCTCCCGGCGACCACGACGGGATCGACGGGCTGGAATTCGTGGACAAGGCGATCGTGATCGATCAGACCCCGATCGGACGCACGCCGCGGTCGAATCCCGCCACCTACACCGACGCCTTCGGGGTCATCCGCACGCTCTTCGCGGGGACGCAGGAGGCGAAGATGCGCGGCTACACCGCCGGCCGCTTCAGCTTCAACGTGAAGGGCGGCCGTTGCGAGGAGTGCCGCGGCGACGGGATCCGGAAGATCGAAATGCAGTTCCTTTCGGACGTCTACGTCGAGTGCTCCGCCTGCGGCGGCAGACGCTTCAACGCCGAGACGCTGAACGTGACCTACAAGAAGCGCAACATCGCCGAAGTGCTGGATATGACGGTAGACGAGGCGTGCGGATTTTTCGCGAACGTGCCGTCGCTCCGGCGGCGGCTGGAGACATTGCGCGAAGTCGGGCTGGGCTACATCCGGCTGGGGCAGCCCGCGACCACCTTGTCGGGCGGCGAGGCGCAGCGGGTCAAACTGGCGACCGAACTCGCGCGGGTGCCGAGAGGCCACACCGTCTACATCCTCGACGAACCGACGACCGGACTGCACCTCGCGGACATCGATCAACTG
>CACZPY010000118.1 GCA_902783135.1 uncultured bacterium | reverse complement strand
TCGTCAGCACGGGATTCAGCGAAGCCGCCGGTTCCTGAAAGATGTAGGCGATCTCCCCTCCCCGCACCCGGCGCAGACGGCGCCCGGAAAGACGCGCCAGATCGACCACCTCGCCGGAGCGCAGCTCGAAACGGATCTCGTCCGCACTGACGGCGGCGAGCCGCGACGGCAGCAGCCCGGTCAGCGAAAGGCAGCTTATGCTCTTGCCGCACCCGGATTCGCCGACCAGCGCCAGCACTTCGCCGGATTCGATCCCGAACGAGAGCTGCGATACCACCGGCACTGTACCGGACGCACCGCGAAAGCCGATGGAAAGATTTTTTACCGAAAGCAACGACACGTTGACCCCCGCGAACACCTATCTTTGCCGAAATATAGCACCGACGCCGATAATATTCCACAAAAATTCGCATACCTATTGGAAAAAATCAATAACGTTGTTTATATTAATAAACGAGTAAACGCATCTGCGGTGTCGGCAAAAAACTTTTTTGGAGATCGGTACGGTTTTTATGGAACGGGCATTCATCACCGGACGTGGTTTGGTAACCCCTATCGGCGACAATCTCGCTGCCAACGAAGCGGCACTGCGCGCGGGCAAAAGCGGCGTCTCCCGGATCCCGGAGTTCATCGAACGCGGGCTGGACAGTCAGGTGGGCGGCATGCCCAATCAAACCATCGAGACCCCGCTCGTCGACCGCAAGCGCCTGCGTTACTGCCCCCCCACGGCAGTGATGTCGATCGTCGCGGCGGAGCAGGCGTTCACCGAAGCCGGGTTCTCGCTCGAGGAACTGGCGGGGAAACGGATCGCTCTCGTCGGCGGCACCGCCAGCGCCAACAATATCGAGATCTACGAATCGGCGGATCGCTTCGTCAAATCCAATATGCGGCTCCGGACGATCTCCCCGTTCATCGTGCCGCGGGTCATGCCGTCGAGTTCCATCAGCAATCTGTCGCTGGTCTTCGGCATCAAGGGGGAATCCTACGACATCAGCGCCGCGTGTTCGAGCAGCGCGCTGTCGATCATCATCGCCACGCGGCTGATCCGCTCGGGAGCGTACGACATCGTGCTCGCCGGCGGCGCGGAACATCTCGACTGGTCGATGGCGCTGGGCTTCTGCGCCTGCCGCGCGTTGTCGAGAAAATACAATGACACGCCGGAAAGGGCGAGCCGCCCCTTCGACATGGGCCGCGACGGTTTTGTGATCGCGGGCGGCGCGGCTTACGTCGTACTGGAATCCGAACGCAGCATCCGCGAGCGCAACGCGCGTCCGATCAGTTTGATCAGCGGAGTCATGGCGAACAGCAACGCTACCGACATGGTGGTCCCGGATGCCGCCGCCAGCAGCGAAGTCATGCGCGGGGCGATCGCCGACGCCGGACTGCGCCCCGAAGACATCGACTACGTGAACACCCACGGCACCGGCACGCCGGTCGGCGACCCGATCGAGATGGCGGCGATCCGCGACGTGATGGGCAGTCATCCCGCGATCAACAGCACCAAGTCGCAGACCGGGCACATGGTGGGCGCCACCGGTGCGGCGGAGATCATCTTCTCGTCGCTGATGCTCGAAAAGGGATTCGTCTCGCCGTCGCTCAATATCGAGAATCCCGACCCCGATTTCTCGTGGGCGGATCTGGTGCGCGAATACCGGCCGGACGTGAAGCTGCGTCACGCGCTTTCCAACAGTTTCGCCTTCGGCGGTTCCAACGCCGCCGTCGTCATCAGCCGGGTCTGAGACGACTTCCCCTGATATTCACAGGTCGTCGCCGAAAATATCGAGACCGAACCAGCCGAGCAGAAAATCGGCAAATTCTCCGATATTGAATCCGATACGCGCCCCGAGGACCGGCGCCGCCACTACGTTGACGTCGGTGTAAACACACCACGCCGGACGCTGAAACTTCAGTCGACTCTTGCCGCCGAACTCTGCCGTTTCTCCAAGTTCGGACTTGACTTGAGATTCGAGTTGCTCCGTTTTTTCCTTATCCTCATCCAGTGTTTTTTTCCGGTATAACCGGGCGCGTTTCTCGTGCCACGCACAGCTGTTGCAGTATTTTTTGTTGTTTTCCCGGGTGTCGAGCACAAAGAGCGGCAGCAGCGGAGTGAGTCCGCAATACGCCTTGCCGCGCTCCACCGCCCGGCCGCCGGGGTAGAATATCTCCATATTGGCGCCCAGCATCGGGACGCCGATGTTGCCCTCTTCGACGTGATACTCCTCGCTGTGCTTGCGGGCGACAAAGGCCTCGCCGCCGCGGATCTCCGCCAGCGGGCCATAGTTGTACAGATCGACCTGTACGCCGAAGGCATAAGCCTTGGCGCCGAACCCGAGGCCGACGCCAGCGGTGACGATATCGCACGCGTCATCCCAGCGGTTCCGCCAGTAATCACTTCCCGCGGAACATCCGGAGATCAGGAACAGCGGCGCCGCCAGCAGCGGAAGGATTTTCAAATTCCGCTTCATCGTCACTGCAAAACCTTTATGGAATATGAAGTAAACATATACATATCAAATAATACACCTGCCGCCGCGCCAAGTCAAGGGCTTGACTCGAACTTTCGCCGGCGGTTCCATTTTTTTGCAAAATTCCCGAAAAAACTTTGGAAATCCCCCCGATCAGGCGCTATATTAAGGAATGACTGCGGAGAGATGGCTGAGTGGTCGAAGGCGACGGTCTCGAAAATCGTTGTACGCTTCATGCGTACCGTGGGTTCAAATCCCACTCTCTCCGCCATTTTTTGTGCTCAAAAAAATGGCGAACGAAGCCGCAAGGCTTCACTTCACGCTTTTTGCGTCTTGCCGCGGCGCGGCAATCGCAAAAAGCTCTTCACTCAAAAGCCGCAGGCTTTTCTTCACATCTTCACCAAAATCCCGTTCAGCCTTGCTTGTGAAGGCGCTCCCTTCGCGGTACTTGTGCCGCGCGGCATAAGCCGCACGGCTCTTCGTTCCCCTTCGGTCGCTTGTGAAGAGGTCCGCTTCGCGTTCCGCGCTCCGGCATTTCGGCAGATCCCGCTCTTAAAATTATGTTCCCCTTCTTGCAATTTTTACGCCGGATGCTACATTAAGTGAACCACGAGGAGCTTCCTGTTACCGATGAGGCCGATCCCGTTTTATCTTTACCTTGCCGCCGCAGCCGTCATCGGCTGCCTGTGCGCGCGGAGCATACAAACCCCCGACGACTATTACGTGGCGGGACGCCGGACCGGCGTACTTTATCTCACGGGGTCGCTGCTCGCCACCATTCTGGGCAGTTCGGCGATCCTCGGCAGCATCGACATGGCGTACGAAAAGGGCTGGGCGGGCGCGTGGCTCCTGGTGTGCGGAGCGCTCGGTCTGCTCGCCTTGCTGCCGATAGTGAATGTCGTCGCCGGGTTTCGGGGCTACAACCTTTCGATGCTGATTGGTAAATTCTACGGCGATGCCGTAAAGAAAATGTCGGGGGCCGTCATCGCGATCGCCTGGTTGGGGGTGATCGGCGCGCAACTCATCGGGGCGGCGAAAATAACCTCGGGCATGTTCGGCATACCGTACTTCGGAGCGGTGATCGCCATCGGACTCACGCTCGTTTTCTACACTGCGGCGGGCGGACAGTTCTCTATCATCAGAACCGACGTGCTGCAGATCATGCTGATCTTTCTGGGGCTGCTGCCGGTGGCGGTCATATCGTTCCTCCGTTCGCCCTCGCTCGCCGCCGCGCCGATGTTTTCGCCGTCATTCCGCAGCGTCGACCTGATCGCCATGCTGTTTTCCTATTCCAGCACCTTTCTGGTCGGTCCCGACATCTACTCCCGACTTTTCTGCGCCAAGGACACGGCCACTGCCAGAAAAGCCGTCGCCGCCACTGCGCTGACGCTGGTTATCGTCGCCTTTCTGCTGGCATTCGTGGGTATTTACGGAGCGCGTTTCTACAAAAACGCCGGCGGCTCGGTCCTCTTTGCCATCGCGAAGGGCGAATTGCCGCCAGTTGCGACGCTGGTGCTGTATTTTGCCATGCTTTCCGCCATCATGTCCTCGGCGGACACCACGCTGTTCACTGCCGGAGGATTGCTGTCGCAGTTCTTCCGCGACAAGATGGATTCCCCCGAAAGCGTGAGGATAACCAAATGCTGCATCGCCGCGCTCGGAGTTGCGGCGATCGTCATCGCGATCTGCTTCAACTCCATTCTGACGGTGCTGATGTTTGCCCTCGGCGTCTATGCCGGAGCCTTTGTGGTGCCGATCCTCTGGGGACTTCTGGGCTTTGCCTGCGACCGCCGGTATGCCGTGATCGCGATCGTCGCCGGAGGAGCGCTCGCGCTTGTCGGCAAGATCGTCGGCGGCACCACGGGGAATCTGCTGGTGATTCTGGCCTTCCCCGTCAATCTCGCCGTGCTGATCTGCGGTAAATTCGGCAGATCCCGGAAATCCTGACAAAAAAAATGACGCCGACAGTTTTCTGCCGGCGCCATCGACCGATACATGGATGATTCGCGCGGAATCACTCCTCCTTGAAAGTCTCCGTCTTGTTGAACGCGTCGGTACGACGCACATATTCCGCGATCGAGATCTTGCCCTCGCGGTTGGCGGCGATCTTCTTACCGCGCGCGGCGTCGCCGTACAAAAGTTCCACCGCCATCAGCGCCAGGATCTTGGCATTGTCCAGATACGCCTTGCGCTTATCCGCGATGAAATAAGTGGAACCGTGGCTCTGTCCGCCGCCGCCGGGGATGTCGCAGTGCACGGCGGGCATCACCACGCTGACGTCGCCCATGTCGGTCGAGGATTTGGCGAACGACCACTTGGGTTTGAAATCTCCGCTGTTGCCGGGAATGTTGTCCCGCACCACCTCGACCAGAAGATCGCTCAGATCCGGATCGTTGAAGAGCGGCATGTAACCCGCGGTCGTGCGGATCTCGACCGAGGCCCCCATCGCCAGCGCGGCTCCGCGCATGGCGCGGTCGAAGGCGCTGCTGATCTTTTCCACCGCTTCCATCGTGGGGGCGCGGAGCATGTACTCCAATCCCGAGGTGTTGGGGATCACATTCACGGCATCGCCGCCGGAGGTGATGATGCCGTGGACCCGCGCCTCGTCCGGGAACGTCGCGTTGAGCAATCCCAGGGCATTTATCGCCAGCGTGGCGGCGTGTACGGCATTCACTCCGCCGCCCGGACTCGCCGCGTGACAACTGCGGCCGTGGAAGATCACGCTTTTGCAGATGAAGCCGTTGTGATCCCGCGAGCCGTAATGGTTGCGCCCGCCGATGTGGTTCATGATCGCGAGATCGACGTCGTCGAAGACGCCCTCGCGGATCAGTTCCGCCTTGCCGCCCAGCGCGCTGATCTTGCCTTCCGCCATCAACTTGCTCCGCCAGTCGATCTCGATGCACTCCTCGGCGGGCGTTCCGATGAAGGCGATCTTCCCGGAAATATCGTCGCTCACGCGGGCGTCGGTCAGCGCCATCGCCGCGCCGACCATCGCCGTGATGTGGCTGTTGTGACCGCAGGAGTGGACCGCGCCGGTGCTTTTGTCGCACTCGGGGTGCTGCGGGATGATCAGCGAATCCATCTCGCCGAGCAGCGCCACCGTGGGACCGGGACGGCCGCTGTCCAGATCGGCGCGCATACCGGTGATCGCCAGATTTTCCCGCAGCGGCAGACCGAGGGACTTCAGTTTTTCATTCGCATATTTGGCGGTTTTGAACTCCTTGTAGCCCGGTTCGGGGTTCTGCCAGACGTAGTCGCCCATCGCGACGATCTCGTCGGCACGCCGTTCGATGGCGTCAGATACCGCTTTTCTCACTTCTTCCAAGGTGCGCATGATCGATCATCCTTTCCCGTTTTCACGCTCTCTGCCTGCGCTCAAGGCCATACCCAACAAAAGAAAACATCCCGCCAGCGAACTGCCGCCGTAACTCACGAACGGCATCGTCAGTCCGGTGGTGGGCAACAAACACAGATTCACGCTTATATGCACGATGCTCTGAAACACCAGAAGCAGCATGGCGCCGACGATGAACAACCGGTTCGCCGGCGGCAGCTCCGGCACGCAGAGCCGCCACATCGCCATCGCCAGCACCGCCAGCATCAGCACGATCAATATTCCCCCGGCGAGTCCGAGCGTTTCCAGCAAGGTGGCAAAGGCGGAGTCGTTATAGGAAAACGGTAGATAGTTGTTGCTCCACAGCGCGCCGCCCAGCTTGGCGCCGAAAAGGTGACCGCGGGCGATCGCCAGCTCGAACTGGCGCGCATGCCATCCGCTGCCCAGCGGATCGCCTTCGGGATCGATGAAGGCGCAGAGCCGCTTCAACGCATACGGATGACGGCAGACGAACCACGCCGCCGCCGCCGCACCCGCCGCCACCGGCGCCGCGATATAACGCAATTTGCCGCCGGCGGCGACATAAAACAACACGAATACCCCGAAATATATGGACGCCGTGCCGAAGTCCGGCTGTCTCGCTACCGGGATCAGCCATGCGACGGTCCACAGCGCCCCCCAGCCGAAACGCCAATACTCCGGGCGCTCATACCGGGAAAAGATCATGGACAGTCCCAGCACGAACGTCGCCTTCGTCAACTCGCTGGGCTGAAGCAAAAATCCGCCGATGCGCAGCCAGCCGCGCATTCC
>CACZPY010000117.1 GCA_902783135.1 uncultured bacterium | reverse complement strand
TGTTTTTACGACTGCTGGTCATTTCGGTGAAGCCGTACTCACCCGGCGCGTGGTCGCGGCGGGGTACCAGCGCCGTCAGCGCGACGAGGTCGTCCCCGGTCGCGCCTTTTATGGTGTCGATGTCGATGTCGTGACAGCCGCGGCGGAGGTCCAGCCCGTCCTGATTGAGCACGGTGACGAGTTTCCTGTTGACGGTTTTGCTGCCGGAAGAAATGAAATTAAGATTGGAGATCCTTCCGTGCGCGCAGTACTCGAGCGACACCGCCCATGCGTGGGAGTCGCGGATCGTCAGATTTTCGAGAGCGAAGTTTTCGACGTTCACGAGCAGGATGCCGATGTTGCGCCAGTCGCCTTTTTGGGTTTCCCCGGTTTTGCCGGCGTCGCTGCCGTAGCTTTGATTCGGCTCCGTGCCGAGAGTTTTGGCGCTGTCGCCGGTGGCGCGGGGATCGTCCGCGCCTTCGAGCGTCGCCCCGCCGACGCCGAGGATGCGGATGTTCCGCGCGACCGGGATGTCGGCGACGCCGTGCCCGCAGTTGGCGGAGCGGATGAAGTTGTCGCGACAGTTGTCCGAGAGTTTGATCCGGCAGCCGTCGATGATGAGCGTGGTGTCGGAGGGGATCCGTATCGCCGCGTCGAGCAGCCAATAGTCGCGCTTGCTTGCGGCATCGGGGCGGCGGGCCGGGATCCGGACCGTACCGCCCGATCCGCTCGTCGCGCGGATCGCCGCCTCGATGCGCTCAAGGTCGCTGCCGGTGAAATCGTTGGGGTCGCATAGCGTCATTTTTTCGCCTCCCGCCGCCGGCGGCGCCGTTTCGGCTACTTCTGCTCGGACATCGCGGCGAAGAACTTGTCGGCGGCGGCGTTCCACGCCTTGAACCACGGCATCTTCAGTTTGTTGGAGTGCCACTCTTGGACCGCCCACAGCTTGAGTTCCTTTTTCCTCCAGTTGACCTGACAATAGGTCTTCCACGCGCCGCTGTGTCCCATGGTGCCGCGGTCGAAGTTCACGACCAGCCCGAGCGAATAGCCGCCGTATTTCGCCGGACGGCGGCTGACGGCGAGCACGTCCTTCACGGTATCTTCCTTCAGGATCCGGACCCCGTTGTCGCCGACGCCCAAGTTCATGAGCATCTTGTAGAATTTCAACTGGTCGTTGACGGTCGTCCACAATCCCGCCCCGGCGGAGGGATGGATGTGCGGTCCGTTGTGCGGCAGCGGCATCTTCTTGCGGAACGCGCAGAACTTGGCCTTCTTGCCCTCCGCCACGTCGTACATCGAGATCGACCGCGACAGCTGTTCGTCGGTCGGATTGAAGGCGGTGTCCGTCATGCCGAGCGGATCGAGCACCCGCTCCTTGAGGAAGACATCCCATTTTTTGCCGGTGACGACCTCCACCACCGCCGCGCCGACGTCGATTCCGGTGTTGGAGTAAAGCACCCGCGTCCCCGGCTCGAAGACCAGCGTGCAATTTGCGGCTTCCCTGGCGGCGTCGCGCAGCGGGATCGCCGGCCAGCCGCGTTTGTTCTTGCTCGGAATGTCGGTGACCAGTCCGCCGGTGTGATTCATCACCATGCGGATGGTGAGCACGTTTTTCGCCGGGACGCGGGCGGTTTTGCCGTCCTTGCCCTTCTTGGCGACGTACAGCGTTTTGAACTCCGGCAGATATTTCGCCACCGGATCGTCCAGCGAGATCTTGCCCTCTTCGACCAGCATCGCCACGGTGACGCCGCAGAAACCCTTGGTTTGGGAGCACTGCATGAACGTTCGATCCAGCGACATCGGGATTTTTCTCGCTACGTCCGCATAGCCGAGACAGGCGGTCTCCTGCATCCCGTTTTTGTAGAACACGCTGATCGCGCCGGGGCATTCCCCGGAGTCGATGTACGGTTTCACCGCGTCCGCGGCGAAGCTGGTGCCGCTGTCCTTGACGGTTTCGCCGCAGATCCCGGTGCCGATCATCAGCACGGCCAGCGCCAGCCCGGTCCATATTCTTGACTTGATCATTTCCCCGATACCTTTTTATAAAATATCATTTCACGAGTTTTATTCCGTTGATCGCGCAGTACTCGGCGAGTTGTCTTCTCCAATCGCCGTATGCCACGATATAGTGCTGCCCCATGACGTTCGCGAGGAACGCCTCGGAACCGCCGTCGATGACCACCTCCAAGCTCGGCAGCTGGGGCGCGGGGGGAGCCCAGCCGGCCTCCTCCCATTTTTCCGGGGTGACCGCCGTGCCGTGGGCGATGTGCATCGCCAGCGTGCCGTCGACCCCCGCCAGCCGGGCGATGGTGACCTCTCCGGTGCGCAGTTTGGAGACGTTGAGCAACCCTTCGCCGAACGATCCGAACGCGTTGGGCATCACGGTGACGCCGCCGTCGGTCATGGAGGCGGGCACGTAGTCGGGGACGCCCATCAGCGCGGATTTTTCCGTGAACTCGTAAAATTCGAGGTATCCGGGCGCGGAACCGGTGAGGCGGTGCAATATCACCTCGGTCACGGCTCCGTAGCAGTCGTTTTCCGGCACGCTCGGGAGGTCGAGCAAGTCGTGGATCAGCGTCATCGCTCCGGCGGGGGCGAATTTCAAAAGTTTTTTGACGCCGTCCACGTCGCAGAACGAAAACGCGTCGTACTTGCGTTCTTCGATCTTCCTGCGGAACGCCAGCGCCAGCCGCACCGAGTTTTCGATGGTGCCGGGCTGCGGTTCGCGGACAAAGTTCCAGTTGTCGCGGATGTGCTTCGTCCCGGCGGCGATCTCCTCCGCGGGAACGGACTTTTCCAGCTCCACGATCTCGAGGAGATCGAAGTGTTCGATCTCGGCGCCGACGAGTCTTTTCAGCAGCACCCCGTCGTAAAGCGTTCCGTAGAGGCGCATGTCGCGGTAGCCGCTCATGCCGATGAAAGCCGAGCGCATCGACTCCGACACCGAGGCGGCGCGCAGAAACGCCGCCGCTTCGTCGTAACGCGGCGGCGCATCCTTGAAGTTGACGAGATATTTGATCCGGCACCCCATCTCGCTCAAAGGCGCGCGCAGCGCGGTGGTCCCCGCCTGATCCGCCGTCGTGACGAAGTGGCCGTTTTCCCGCCAGCCGCTCAGACCCCACAACAGTATCGGCTTGTGACGGAATGGCTCCACCACCTTCACGACCGCCCAGCTGGGGATCCAGCCGGCGACGCAGAGCACCAGCGCGTCGAAGTTTCCGGCGGCGAGTTCGCGGATCGCGCGTTCGGCGTTTTTCCCCTCCGGGTCGTCGCTCACCGGAGACGTTTCCACGAGTTCCACCCCCCGCTTGCGGAGTTCGTCGGCGGCCTTGGCGCAGCGCCCGACGATGAATTCCCGCGGAGTGTTCACTTCGCCGAATCCGACGAATCCGGCACGGACCTTCACTTCATTCATAATCCACCTCCGAATGTTGGCAACAGCAAATCGTTGAGCTTACGATAATTTTTGAAACACTCCCGATAGATGTCCCGGTTTTCCCCCGGTTCGACGACGCGGGCGATCCGCACCATTCCCGCCGCGGCGCTCCCGGGGTCGTCGAAGTCCCCTCTCGCCGCCGCTCCGAGGATCGCCGCGCCTAACGACGTCGCCTCCTTGCACTTGACGACCGCCAGCGGCAGTTCCAGCACGTCCGCCTTGATCTGGAGCCACAACGCGCTCGCCGAAGCTCCGCCCAAAGTGCGGATCGCCGTGATCTCCGCCCCGAGTTGCCGCAGCGCCTCGACGTTGTCGCGGAGCAGAAACGCCACGCTTTCCATGATGGCGCGCGCCCAGTGTTTCTTCCCGTGCGCCAGCGTGACGCCGTAGGCGACCCCCCGGGCGGCGGGATTGCACACCGGAGAGACCGCGCCCGCGCAATGCGGCAGCAGCAACAGTCCGTCGCTTCCCGGAGCGACCATCGCCGCCATTTCATCGAGTTCCCGATAGTTCGAACCGCCGGAAAATTCGTCGCGGAAGTGTTTCAGGAGCATCCCGGCGGTCGGCGCCCACGGCAGCAGCACGAAACTTCCCGGCGCGAAGCCGAGGTAGGTGCTGATGCGTTTCTTTTCGTCGTAGACGAGCTTCGGGAACGCCGCGCAGAGTGCGAGCGTGCACCCCGTGGTCTCCGAGATCACGCCGGGCGAGGAGCATCCGCTGCCGAGATTGCCGCAGACGTGGTCGAGCGGAGCCGCCGCCGCGACCACTCCGGCGGGGATGGGCGAGTCGTTGGCGATGCACGTCCCTGCGTTTTCTCCGCAATCCAGCAGCTCCGGCAGCCGGGCCGCGTCGATGCCGAGAAAATCCAGCATCGCGGGCGAATACCCGCCGGTGCGGATGTCGTAGTACAGCGTCGACGGCAGCAATCCCAGGCAGCTGACGCAGCGGCCGGTCAGTTTATGGAGAATGTAGTCTTCGACCATCAGGTAGTGCGCGGTCCGCCGGAACAATTCCGGCTCGTGGGTCCGGTACCAGAGGATCTTGGCGGCTGGCCAGCAGGGGAGCATCTCGGTCTGGCCGGACATGCGGAAAAGCTCCTCCGCGCCGAAACGTTCCTCGATCTTCTTCGCTTCGGCGGCGGCGCGGTTGTCCAGCCAGACGATGGCCTTGCGCAGCGGCCGGAAGTCGTCATCCGTCATGATGAGCGTCTCCGCCTGCCCGGTGACGGACAAGGCGCGCAACTTTTCCGGGGACGCCGCGGAGCTGGCGAAGGCCTCCGTCACCGCCCGGCAGACGCTCTGCCAGTAGACTTCGGCATCCAGTTCGACGACATCGGGGCGCGGCGTTTCGAGCTTGTACTCCGCCAGTCCCGCGCCGATCTCGACCCCCGAGGCGTCGAAGAGCACCGCCTTGACGCCGGTGGTGCCGACGTCCACGCCCAGATAGCAGTATGGTTCTTTCATGGTCGTCCGCCTTCGGAATGTTGGATCAGTCGAAGAGCGAGTTGATGGTCTCCACCGTGATGTCCGCGAGCTTGTAGCCGCCGTCGGAACCGACCTGCCCGTTTACGACCAGTCCGCCGTAGCCGCCGAACTTTTCCGCGTCCGGGCTCGGCAGGTAGCCCGCGCTCAAGTCGGAACCGACCGAGAGCTGAACGAGAAAAGTCTGTTTTGCGTGCGAACGCGCCTTGATGTTCTGCCCGTAGTACAGATAAAGTTCGAAGGGATTGTTGGCGATGACTGCGTCGCCGATCCGCACCACGTTCATGTCGAAGTGCAGATCGGGCGCCTTGTCCTGCTCCTCATAGCGCCTGACGACCGCCTTGGCGTTTTTGATCAGCACGAAGTGATGGAGCTTGCTGTCGTAAGGACCGGGTCCGTCGAGTTTTTCGTTGGCGTGGACCTCGTCGCAGAATTTTTCGAACGCCTCGTTCTCCGGCATGATCTTCGTGAGCCTTTCCAGTTCGGCGGTCGCCGCCATGAAGTCGCGGTAACTCACCCGGCGGCGCGGCAGCGCGACCTTGCGCGTGACGTGCCGGAGCGTCGGAGAAAACTCCGGCGTGCCTATATCCGCGTTCCGCACGGCGGCGAGCAGCCGGCGGGCGAGCACGTCGACCCCGTCCGGGTGCCAGAAATCCGGTTCGGCGGTGTAGTGGCGCACGAGATCGCGCGGCGACTGGCATCCGGCGGGGCTGATCTCGTAGATCATGTGGAAATCCTCGCCGAACTCCTTTTTCAAAAGCTCCCGC
>CACZPY010000116.1 GCA_902783135.1 uncultured bacterium | reverse complement strand
TGGTACCGGAGATGGGACTTGAACCCATACTCCCAGAGGGAACCAGATTTTGAGTCTAGCGCGTCTGCCATTCCGCCACTCCGGCACAACAATTCATTTAATATAAACCGTTCCGGGCGCTTTGTCAAGGGCGGCGCGGCGCAAAAAACGCAAATCCGGAGCCGGATCACTTCTCCCCGCGTTCGGCGGCTTCACGCTTGAGCCGGGCGCTCAGCCGCACCGAGCAGAAATCGGGACCGCACATCGTGCAGTACTCGGTGCCGTGGAGACTCGGCTGGCTGGATTTCGCCAGTGCGCGTTCGCGGTACTCCCGTGCGCGCTCGGGATCGAGCGCCAAGTCGAACTGCTTTTCCCAGTCGAACTTAGCCCGCGCGTCGCTGATCGCGTCGTCGCGCTCCCGCGCGCCGGGGATCTTCCGCGCGATGTCCGAAGCGTGCGCGGCGATCTTGAACGCCAGCACCCCCCGCCGCACATCCTCCTCCTCGGGCAGCCCCAAGTGCTCCATCGGCGTCACGTAGCAGAGCATCGCCGCTCCGTGGTACGCTCCCATCAGACCGCCCATCGCCGCGACCAGATGATCGTAGCCGGGAGCGCAGTCGGTCACGACCGGACCGAGAATGTAGAATGGCGCGTCGAAGCAGACTTCCCGCTCGCGGCGCATGTTCATTTCGATCTCGTCGAAGGGGACGTGCCCCGGCCCCTCGACCATCGCCTGCACGCCGGCGGCGCGGCAGCGGCGGACGAGTTCGCCCAAAGTATCCAACTCGGCGAACTGCGCCGCGTCGCTCGCATCCGCGAGGCACCCCGGGCGCAGACCGTCGCCGAGCGACAAGGTGACGTCGTACTCGCGGCAGGTCTCCAATATCTCGTCGAAGCGCTCATAGAAGGGATTTTCCCGCTGGTTTTCGGTCATCCACGCCGCCAGCAGCGCTCCGCCCCGGCTGACGATCCCGAGTTTGCGCCGGAGCGCCAGCGGCACGTGACTGCGCAGCAGCCCCGCGTGGATGGTCATGTAGTCCACCCCCTGCTCCGCCTGATCGCGGATGACATTCATGATGTTGTCGCCGCCGATATTCCTGCCGCCGTAACGCGCCACCGCCTCGTACACGGGGACCGTGCCGAGCGGCGCCGGACACGCCGCCAGTATCGACCGCCGGATGATCTCGATGTCGCCGCCGGTGCTGAGATCCATCACCGTGTCCGCGCCGTATTTCAGCGCGGCGCGCATCTTGCGGATCTCGGTCCCCGCGCAGCTCGAAAGTTCGGAGTTTCCGATGTTGGCGTTGATCTTGGTCGACAGCACCCGTGCGATGCCGATCGGCTCGAGCGCGGTATGGTTCTTGTTCGCCGGGATCACCGCCGTACCTTCCGCGACCAGTTGGCGGATGAATTCGGCGTCGCGGCGCTCTTTGGCGGCGACCGCCGTGATCTGGGGAGTGACCTGCCCGCCGCGGGCGGCTTCCATTTGAGTCATTTTATTCGCCTTTCCGTGTTGTTTTTACAAAAAAACCGTAGTCTGCGGACGGGAAGGCGAAACTGGCGAACTCCCTGCGGCGGCATTATCCGCGTCAGGTTCCAGGGTCGGAGCGTCGCGCGCTCCCTCTCAGCCGGGGCTCCCCTGTCCGTAAATCATCTCAGGAGCATAATATAACACGCCGCGCCGCACATTGCCAGTTTCCCGCGGGATCTATCATCATAGGCGTGCAAAATAACCAAAAAAAAGCGCCCGGCGCTTGCAAAACGCCCAATGTGTGTTTTATTTAATGTAACAATCGGATTCGATGTCGGAATTCCGACGATCCGCAATACAAAGAAAGGAAGGCTCTCATGCGCGCTCTCTCCAAGATCTCCGCCGACTGGTGGGATTACACCACTCTCGACCGTTCCATCCTCGACGCGGCCGCCCGGATCACCCTCGACGACCTCAAGAAACTGGAACGCCCCGGATTCAAGATCAACCTCTACTCCACCTATCAGGAGTTCTACTGCGCCGAGGCGCTGGAGTATGTGAGCTGCTGGCAGAAGGCGACCGCCGACAATCCCTGCGGCATCTGCGGACCGATCGGCCCCACCGAACAGCTCCCGCTGGTGGCTGAGATCGTCAACGCCATCGGACTCAACCTCAAGAACGCCCACTTCTGGGGCATGGACGAGTGGTGCCTCGACAACGGCAAGGCCGCCGGCATGGACTTCCCGCTCGGCTTCGCCAAGGCGGACTGGGATCTCTGCTTCTCGCGCATCCGTCCGGAACTGCGCATGCCGATGGAAAACCTCCACTTCCCGAACGGCGACCTCAAGGCGTACGAGGCGAGCTATGACGCCGCCAAGTGCCTGATCATGCAGGGCGGTCAGGGCGAGACCAAGCACTGGGCGTTCAACGACCCCGTCCGCCGCGAAGGCGAGTACAAGGACAACCCGCCCAGCCCCGCCGAATACCGCAAGAAGGGCACGAGGCTGGTCGAACTTCACCCGATCACGCTGATCCAGAACGCCCGCACCTCCGGCGGCGGCACCGTCCAGAACGTGCCGAGCAAGGCGTTCACCGTCGGACCGCAGCAGACGTGGAAGGCCGGCCGCGTGTCGATCTGGCACCCCGGACATCACGACAACCCCTTCGGCATGCGTCTTTCGACCTACATGATCGCGAACAAGCTCCCCGACAGCGCCGTGCCGATGTCGCTTCTGGCGGAACACGACGACGTCGTCTTCAACTTCTACGCGCCCGGCTTCGGCGTCTGCGACGTGGAAATGCACTGATCCCGGAGGCATGTCGGCTGAAATGAAGAAAGTTGCCATGGCGATCGCCAGCCATCCCGACGATATCGAGTTCGGGATGGCGGGTACTCTGCTGATGCTCCAGAAGGCGGGGTACGAGATCCACTACATGAACATCGCGAACGGCAGTCTGGGCACCGAAAAGTACGACTACAAGACCATCGTCGCGATGCGCCGCGAAGAGGCGATGAACTCCTGCAAACTCGCGGGGTTCCACTATCACGAGAGCATCTGCGACGATCTGGAGGTCTTCTACTCGCCGGAACTCTTCGGCAAGGTCGTGCCGGAACTGCGCGACGCGCATCCGCAGATCCTGCTGTCCCACGGCCCCTACGATGACATGGAGGACCATGTGAACGCGGGACGCCTCGCCACCAGCGCCGCTTTCTGCCGCGGCATGGGCAACGCCAAGACCTCGCGTCCGGCGGCGAAGTTCGACG
>CACZPY010000115.1 GCA_902783135.1 uncultured bacterium | reverse complement strand
GGGCAGCGTGCGGGTGTGCGGACCGCAGTGAGTATGGGTGCAGCTCAGTATCACCTGCGCCTCGTCGCCGTCGACGATCTCCGCGCACTTTCGGCGGATGATCCGGATATACTTGCTGTCGATGCCGAGCAGATCGTATCCGAGCAGGACGCAGGTGTGCTTGCCGTCGTTCAGCGTCAGCACCGAAAGATAGAGATCGTCATGCTTGGCGACCGTGTAGTCATTGGGACCGTATCCGGCGATGCGGACGCCAACTTCGGGAGAGATGTTCTTACTTGCTAATGCGATTTTCATTTTCGGCTTTTCTTTCTATATATTGGGGCAAAGTCTATTTACTTTTCTTATCCGATGTTATGCGATTTTTTGTACTGCGGCCAAAAATGCGGGCTGACGTACATTTCAGGATGGTGTATTTCCCTTTTGCCTGTTGAGATCCGCGGACACGCTGTGTAAAGTAGAAATTGACCGGCATTACATTCCTCCTGTCGTTTGTTTTGGTCGACAAGCAACAGGTGCAATTCCGGTCTTTTTCAATTACGTCGCCGGATTTTCTCCATTCGTAAGCTCAATCATGGCGTAAACCGTCGAAGAGCCGTTTTTCGGTCGGGTTTCCCGTTTTCGGAAGAGCCGTTCAGTATCCCTCACGTCCGGGGGCGCGCTCCGGCACGGTGTCGCGGTTGTCCAGCTTTTCGCCGATCTCGTCGACGTATATTTCCGCCGGAGCAGTGAGCCGTCCGAAGTAGAAGCAGATGCGGCGGGTGTTGGCCTTACCGAAGTCCTTCAGAAAATACTCGCTCGGCCGACGGTCGTAGGACCAGCAGATCTCCGTCCATTTGCTTCCGACGCTCTTGAATCCGCACGAACTGTATTTGCCAGACGAGGTGAGCGGGTCGGTGATCTTGCGGGTGTGCAGATACTCGCGCATCTGCCAAAAGTCCCCCGGCGCAGCGACGACACGCACCCGTACGAAGGTCCCCTTGAGCGCCTTGTCGTATTTGAAGGGCATTGAGATGTTGACCCGGATATACCCGTCGGTGTGTTCTTCTCCGCCCGCCGGTACGGTGATCTTCAGTACCTTGCCGCGTTCGGGGTCGTCAACGATCCGGCTGTCGAGCTCGCCGGAGAGTTTGCCCTGCGGATCGATCCGTAACTCTTCCGGCATGCCGTGTTTGAAATCGTAGTGGATCTTGAACTTCGGTCCGGTCACGGCGACGGATGGATAGGGTTTCGCTATCTTGGCCGGATCGAATGTCGCAACCTGATCGATCGGTTTGTCCGCGCCTTTGAGCGAAACGGCGAGGATCGCCGGGCTGATCCCGTCGAGGTATTTGACGAAGAAAGTGATATTCTTTACCGGCACGTCGGGGCGCGGGTTCGCGATGTCGCAGACGCCGAATCCGTAGTACCGGTCCTGCGCGTCGACGCCGCGCACCGCGAAGCGCATGTTGACGCCGCCCTGACTGCTGTTCCAGTCGGTGAAGTCGGCGCGGTAGCGGAGCGGCACGTAATGCGTTTTGCCGTCGGTGTAGGAGAAACACAGCATCGCTCCCGGTTCGGTCTTGAAAAGTTTTTTACCTCCGGCCAGATAATCGCGGAGATTGTAGGGGCGGCTCGCCGTCATCAGCAGCGAGAGGGTTTCGAACTTGCGTCCGAAGGCGTTGAAGCGGATGCCCTCCCGTCCGCGGTCGCTCCGGTCGCCCGAAATGCGCATGGCGTAGTATCTGCCGCCCGGGGCGGTGAGCAGTTTGAAGTGCTCGGGCCTTGCGGCGAGGAGTTTTTTCATCCCGGCGACAGTCGCGTCGTCGAGTACCGGGTAGAGCCCGGAACCGGAAAGTTCCGCGTTGACCGAGCGTTCGATCGGAAGCGGCGTCCCTTCTTCGCGGGCCGGGATCTCCTTCGCCATTTCGGGGCGGAGCACGCGCAGCATCTCGTAGACGCCGTCATAGGTGAAGTCCCCGAAGTATTCGTCGCGGCAGTTCCAGAGGTACTCCGCCCCCTGCGGGAAGCCGCCGAGGCTCTCCGGCGTCTCGGTTTTGAAATCGGTGAAGCTGCCGCCCCGGCTGTAATACCAGTGGGTGAGCCGCACGCCTTCGCCCTTGTACTTGAGGATCGTTTCGGTGATCTTCTGCGCGTTGAGCGGACGTCCGGTGATGCAGGTGCCGAAGGTCGTGAAATCCCGGAAGGGCGCGATGCCGCTTTCATTGGGGTTGCTGCTGTAGTCCCAGTAGCCGATCAGGTCGCGTCCAGGGTCGAGCAGTTTGCGGAACTCGGCGCCCGGCCAGTTGTGGTGGCGCCCGCTGTAGAAGCTGTCGTTGCTGAAAAAAAGCCGCCCTTTGAAGTCTTTGAGCCCTTCGCGCAGGAACTTCATGTAGTCGGCGAGCAGCGTCATCGTCGGCACGTTTTTGCAGCGCGGGCACTTGCGGAATGGGCAGTAGACGATCTCGTCCATGTAGACGTCCACGATCTCCGGGTTGAAGAACGCGATCTGCTCCCGGAGGCAGTTCATCGTGATCTCTCGCGCCTCTTCGTTCTGGATGCAGGGCTGGTTGTCCCACGGCCGGTTGGGGGTGCCCTCCTTCATCTTGTCCCAGTCGGCGTGGAAGGTCATCCAGTAGTTGTGGCTCAACACCTGCAGACAGGGCACGATACTGACGTGACGGGCGCGGCAGTAATCGCGGAAATCCGCCAGAACTTCCCGGGAGTGGACGATCCGGCTTTTGGCGAACTTCACGTTTTCGTAGGGGAAAGCCTCGGCGATTTCGAGGAAGACGCAGTTGAACTTGAACTTTGCCATCGTGTCGATGAGGTTTTTGAGCTGCCCGAGCTTCGACGACGGCACATTGCTGATCTTCAGCGTGTAGCAGCGATACGGCACGGTCGGCCGATCGGTGATGAAACAGCAGTCGAGCTCCGGTTTGGCGGCGTTGCGGATGAGGCTGCACAGCGTGACCGCGCCGTAGAAGAGCCCCGCGGCGGTGCGGCTTTTCACGGTGATGCCCTTCTCGCTTATTTCGAGCGTGTACCCATCGCCGCTGTCGGGGACGCCGTCTTCGGCGATGACGAAGCGGCACTGCGCCGCCGCATCCGCCTTGACGGTCTTGCGCGAGAAGCGACCGAGTTCGCTGTCGAGATATTCCGAAACGATCGCTTCCGGAGCCTCCACGGTCAGCGTCTCCGGGAGCGCGAAGACGCCGGGGCGGGCTTCGTACTTATGCGGACGCGGCACGACGAGCGGCGTTCCGTCCGGATTGCGGAAGTTGTCGATCGGGTGTACCGTCGCGGCGGCCAGCGCGGCCGCGCAGAACAGCACGCAGAATATGAGAAAGCGTTTCATGGTATTACGTCCCCCTGTTTTCACCATTAAAAAAGCGGCGGGATACCGTCGCCGGAGATGTCGCGAACTCCGGCGGCGGCTCCGCGCCGCGTGTCGCATTACGCCAACTGCTTGAATTTGAGCGCAGCGTCTTCGACGGTGAAGCCCCAGCCGTCCCAGACGCCGCCGACGATCTTTTCGTCGAGCGCCAGCGCGGCATCGAGGATGCTGCTGCCGTCGACCAGCACGTCGAACTCGCCGTATTGGGTCGCCGCCGCGCCGCTGACGAGCGTCCACGCGGCACCGTCGCCGTCGGCGAGGTTCAGCTTGATCGTGTCGCCCGCGAAGTCGGCGGCGTCCCAATCGAGCAGAGCCGTGCCCGCCAGCGCTTCGGCGCGCGCCGAAACGTCGAACTTCCATTCGCTGTTGCTGACGCTGCCGGACTCTGTCGAAAGCGTCATCGCGGTCGAGCCATCGAGTGTGATGCCGTTGAAGCCGCCGAGCGCACCTGCAAACTCGCCGGTATAACCGGAG
>CACZPY010000114.1 GCA_902783135.1 uncultured bacterium | reverse complement strand
CGACCCGCTTCCAGCACCCCGTGATGGGCACCTACAAGAAGGAGCGTATCGAAAAGGGCAAACCGTTCTTCTCGGTCGCGTCGGGCGGCGGCACCGGTCGTACGCTGCATCCGGACAACATGGCGGCGGGTCCCGCCAGTTACGGCATGACGGATACGATGGGGCGCATGCACTCGGACGCGCAGTTCGCTGGCTCCTCGTCGGTCCCGGCGCACGTCGAGATGATGGGACTTATCGGCATGGGCAACAACCCGATGGTCGGCGCGTCGGTGGACGTGGCGGTCGCGGTCGCCCAGGCGATGAAGTAAGCCATCGGTAAAACGCAATAAAAACTCCGCGGTCGGATTTTTTTCGGCCGCGGAGTTTCATCTTTTAAAGGAGGTCGGTCAACGCGCTTGGTTCCGGGGGCGGAGGATGACCATGCACATCGGGATCAGCAGCAGCATGACGATCCCGGCGGCGGCGAAGACGCCGCGGGTGTTGATCATGGAGACGATCGCCGCGTTTATTCCCGCCCCGAGCAGGATGCCCAGCACCCGGATGCTGGCGCTCCACCCGAGCACTTCGCCGCGATGTTCCGATGCGGTGCTTTTGGAGAGGCGCGAAATGATCACCGGATCAAGCCCGCCGGCGGCGAAGAAACTGAGAAAACGGAACGCCGCCAATGTCCACAGCGAGGTGGAGCACGCCTGAAACAGCATCGCGGCTCCGGCGGCGGCGAGGGCGGGCAGTGCGACCTTCCATGCCGGGTAACGGTCACTCAATGCGCCGAAGAGCAGTCCGGAAACGATGCCTCCCACTGCCGCAAGGGCGCTGATGTAACTCGTGTACAACTCCGCGTTTGTCGTGCCGCTGATGACTTCGACCAGCACCGGCAGGAACGGGACGTCCATCCGCCGCGCCATCGACAGCAGGCAGAGCAGCAGAAGCAGCAGCGCTATGGACGCGTTGAAGATTTTATCCCCCCGCGCCGTTTCGGCATTTCGGACTTTTTCCCGCGCCGGCTGGCGCACGAAATTCTCCCGGGCGAAGAGCAACGTGATGAGTCCGGATAAAAACAGCAGCCCGCCGCAGGTCAGAAATGCTTTTTGGTAGCCGTAAAAATGCACCACCAGCCCGCCGCCCAAAAGTCCGAACACCGTCCCCGACCACAACGCGGCGCTCAATGCGCCTAGCGCGAAGCCGTGATGCTGTTCCGGCGTGGTGGCGACCACCAGCGCCTGCGACGCGCTGATCGTTCCCGAGAAGCACGATGCGAGCGCGCGTACGGATACCAGCCACGCCGGGGAGGGGGCGACGATCATCAGCGGGATACACATCCCGTTCAGAAAATAGGTGCGCAGCAGCATCAACTTGCGACCGTAACGGTCGCCGAGGGCGCCCCAGAGCGGATTGGAGATGCAGAAGGTCAGCATGCCGAAGAACTCGAACGCCGCGATGTAAAGTCCGCGTTCCGCCTCGTCGTCGAGGTGGAAGCGCCAGCGCATGTAAAGCGGGATGAACGGCAGCGCGAACGAGTGCGCGCAGTGGGCGATGATCTGCCCCAACCAGACGACGAACAAATTCCGCTTCCAGTTGATCTCCGCCGGTTTGGCGGCGGAGGATGAAAAAGTACCCATGATGAATTATCGATTGCGAAAAAAATGTCCTACCGGACCACAGGTGGAATGTCTCGTATTTAAAATACCGCCGCGGCGGCGCATTTGCAAACCGTGCGGAACTTTATTCGGGAAGCGACGGCACCAAAAGTAAGAGGAGTACGATACCGAGCATTACCGCCGCCATTGTCGCATATCCCCAGATATCGACGCGGAGGCGCTTTTTCCGGAGAGCGAAAACCGCGCGAAGCGCCAGCAGCGCGGAAAAGAACCAGCCGCACCAGATTGGCTCCACCAAATTTGCCAAACTTTTTACCGGAGCGAGCGCATATCCGAGTGCCGACCAAACCCAGAACGGAGCGAGGGCGCTGACGGCGTCGCTCCAGTGCAATATCCGGGAGGGAGCATCCGGATGGCGCATCCGGAGGAGTTTGTAACCCAAGAGAACGAACGCCAGCGGCAGGTCTGCAAAAAAGGTGATGACGACGAATAAAGACAACAATCCCGATGTCATAACTCAAACCTCCTTTGTTTCCGCTAATATATTCCGTCCTCCTGACGATGTCAAATCCGCAAAAAAAATCCGCCGCGCGGCAACTCGGAACGGCGCCGACGCGACGGAAGTTCACGAACAGTGACTCAACTGCGGAGATAGCCCAGCGCCTGCTGCATCGCCTTGTCGGCGGGCTTGTCGTCGCCTTCGTACTCGATGTTGATGTACCCCGTGTAACCGAGTTTTTCCAGTTCGCGCAGAGTCGCGCGGCTGTCCACCGTGCCTTCGCCGATCAGCGCGGGAACGTAGAACCTGCCGTCGCGCATCTCCTTCGGCTTGTCGTTCGGCGGCGCGGGATAGCGGAACCAGTCCTTGAAGTGGACGTGGATCACGTCCTTGAAGCAGCGCCGCAGCGATGCGATCTGGTCCTCGCCGGAGTCGGCGTTGCCGTTGTCGAAGGTGAGTTTCAGTTCCGGGACCTCCGCCTTGAGTTCGTAGAAGTCGTCCGCCGTGACGACCGGACTGATCTTGCCGGGGAAGTTTTCGACCGACAACGCAAGTCCGCGTTCTTTGGCGAGCGGGGCGACTTTTTTGAGGATCCCCGCCCAGATCTTGCGGTTGCCCTTGTCGTCCAGCTCCTTGTCGAGCGGCATGGGCGGGATCATCACCAGCGGAGCGCCGAGCGCCACCGCGTTGTCCAGATGGGTCGCGGCGGCGGTCTCCAAGTTCTCCATATCCGCTTTGCGGAGGAAGAAGGTGTGCGCCACCACCGGCAAACCGACGTCGTCGCAGCGCTTCTTGAGTTCGCGCGGGTCCTCGCCGTAGGTGGTCACCCAGTCGATGCCGTCCATGCCCAGTTCCACGGCGACGCGGATGCAGTCGGCGGGGGTGTAGGTCTTCTGGCGCATCAGTGTGTAAGTCATCATCGAAAATTTCATGATATCACCTCATTGCATGTCATCGAGCATTTTCAGCGTGGCTTCGACCAGCTGCTGACCGCCCTTGGCGGATACGTTGTTGCAGTACGGCGAAGCGCTGTAGCCCTTGTTGGCGATGGCGCGTTCCGTCGCCAGATAAGCGCAGGAACCGGCTTTGTCCGCGGTCAGCTGGACGATGAAGGTCTGCACGAAGGGACTGCGCGCCTGGATGCGGTGCATGTAGTCGATGAAGAGTTCGAACGGATTGCTCGCGAAGGCGGCTCCGCCGATCCGCACCGTGTGCACCGTGATCTCGAGTTGACGTTCGGTGTTCTGGCTTTCGTAACTCTGCTTCACTCTGGCGCAGCGGGCGCGCGCCGAAGCGAGGATGCTGTTGGCCTTGAAGTCCGCCCACTTGTCGCCGGTGTCCTGCCAGGGTTCGTTCTGCAGTTTTTCCACATTGGCGCACTCTTCGCGGTAGATGTCCTCGGGGAACATCCGGCGCTCGAGTTTGACCTTCTTCACCTGGTGGCGCAGTTCGGGCGCGGCGAGTTTTTCCTTGCCCGCCCACTCCAGCACCTCGTCGAAGGCGGCGCAGATGCGCTCGGAGATGTCCTCCGCCCGCAGCATGTCCAAAAGGTCGCTTTCGCGGCGCTTGTCGCTCTCCGCCTGATTCGGATAGGGCAGGGGATTGGCGCACAGTTTTGCGTACTTTTCGGGATATTTCAGCTGGTAGCGCCGCAGTTCCGCCGCCTTGTAGTGCAGTTGGCGCGGCGACAGGTCGCCGCCCGCTCCGCACTGGGTGATGATGCCGATGTCGCCGTATTTGGCGCGGAGTTTTTTGCGCACCGGATTCCAGAACCCGGCATGGAGCAGCCATGCATGCTCGTTGGTCTGCGCGGGGCAGGGCACGTTGATGATCGCGCCCGAAAGTTTGCCGGTGGGCGTGAAGGTGTACATGATGTTGATGAACGCATCCGTACCCGCTTCGTAGTGGCTGAACATCTTGTCGTTGGTGTTGCCGTACATCTTGCCGTGACCGTCGACCGAGATGCCGGGGCGCGACGCCACTTCGGGACGCTTGCTCAGGTCGTCGAGGTAGATCACCCGGCGGCTGTGCCCGACGGTCGCGAAACCGTAGCCGTAGGCGACGGAGCCGGGTTCGCGGTTGGTCCACGCCTCGATCACCGCTTCGGCGATGCGTCCGGCAAGGAAGTCCAGCGCCTCGTCCCTGCCCATCCATTCGACGTCGCAGGGATAAGGCTTTTCGGCGGCGTTGGGACCGGCGTGGGTGTGGGTGGTGCTCAGTATGATCTTGTCGCCGGGGATCTCCGGATCGATCTTGCGGAGTTTTTCGACGACGAGGTCCAGCAGCGAATAGCGGATCGACACCATATCGACGGTGACGAAGATCGCCGTGTCGTCGCCGTTGTCGATCACGAGCGCGTTCGCGGTGACCGGGTTGAGTTCGCCGAGCGACACGCGCATGTGGAACTGCCCCGGAATGGCGACCGGAGTGCCGGGGTTGATGGAACGCCGGCCCCAGCCGATCTTGATGTTTTTGCTCATCTATGCTTCAATCCTTTATGCTTTCCAACAGCGACAGCGACTCTTCGACGAGCTGCTGCCCCCCCGAAGCGGAAGCGACGTTGCAGTACGGCGAGGCGCTGTACCCCTTGTTGGCGATCGCGCGTTCCGTCGCCAGATAGGAGCCGCCGTCCGGTCCGGGCACGGCGGTCAGCTGGACGATGAAGGTCTGCACGAAGGGACTGCGCGCCTGAATTCGGTGCATGTAATCGATGTAGAGTTCGAAACGGTTGGAAACGAACGCCGCGTCGCCGATCCGCACCGCGTGAACGGTGGTGGCGAACTGGCGGTCGGCGTTCTCGAAGGTGCTTTTCACCCTCATGCAGCGGGCGCGCGCCGACGACAGAATGCTGTTTTCGCGCAGATCGGAGTCGGGATTGTCGGTCTTGACCCACGACTTTTCCATGAGCGCCTTGTAGTTTTCGCACTCCTGCCGGTAGATGTCCTCGGGGAAGAGACGGCGGTCGAGTTTGACCACCCGGACCTCGTGGCGCAGTTCGGGCGCGGCGAGTTTCTCCTTGCCCGCCCACTCCAGCACCTCGTCGAAGGCGGCGACGATGCGCTCCGCGATGTCCTCCGCGCGCAGCATATCCAGCAGGTCGGCGTTGCGGCGGTTCCTGATCCCCGCCTCGGTCTTGAAGTACCCCTTCGGATAGGGGAACGGGTGTTCGCAAAGGTACGCGTACTTTTCGGGGTACTTGAGCTGGTAGCGGCGCAACTCCGCCTGTTTGTAGTGCAGTTGGCGCGGCGAAAGGTCGCCGCCCGCGGCGCACTGGGTGATGATACCGATGTCGCCGTACTTGGCGCGGAGCTTTTCGCGCACGTTGTGCCAGAATCCAGCATGGAGCAGCCACAAATGCTCGTTGGTCTGCGCTGGGCAGGGCACGTTGACGATCGCGCCCGAAAGTTCGCCGTCGGCGTCGAAGGTGTACAGCAGATTGATGAACGAATCCGTGCCCGCCTCGTAGTGGCTGAACATGGGATCGTTGGTGTCGCCGTACATTTTGCCGTGCCCATCGACAAAGATGCCGGGCTTCGCCTGCGCATCCGGGCGCTTGCTCAGGTCGTCGAGATAGACCACCCGGCGGCTGTGCCCGACGGTCGCGAAGCCGTAGCCGTAGGCGACCGACCCGGGTTCGCGGTTTTTCCACGCCTCGGCGACTGCTTCGGCGATGCGGGAGGCGACGAACTCGATGGTCTCCTCCGGAGACATCATGTCGAGTTCGGCGGTCCGCTCGTACTTCGTGACGCCCGGCCCCGCGTGGGTGTGCGTGGCGTTCATCACGATTTTGTCGGCGGGGACTTCCGGTGCGTCGGCTTTGAGCTTGCCGACCACCCGGTCAAGTATCCCGCCGCGCAGCACCACGATGTCGGCGGAGACGAAGATCACCGCGTCGTCGCCGCTGTCGATCGCGAGCGCGCTGACGATCACCGGATTGAGCATCCCCTGCGATATCCGCAGATGGAACTGGCCCGGTATGGCGACCGGACGGTCGGGGACGAGCGAACGCCGTCCCCAGCCGATTTGGATGTTTTTACTCATCTTGCAAACTCCCCCGAGAGCATTGTTTTTTCAACGGACCCCGATTCGCACAGGGCGGTTACTTGCCCTGAGCCGCCTTCTTCGCCTTGCGCTCGGCGATGATCGCCTGGATGCGCGGAACGTCGATCTGGTCGAGGTTGTCGAAGACCTTGCGGATGCCGTCCGCCACCTGCGCGGCGATGTCGAGTCCGTTCGGGGCGCGGAGCGTCTGCACGATCGAGATGTGCTTGCGGCTGTATTTGAGCGCGTTCGGGAACTGCTCGAGCGAGTAGTCCACGCCCTCGTCGGCGCCGGGGATGCTCCACGGATAGCCGTGACCGTAGGCATTCTTCGCGGCGAAGACGGTCATTTCGGGCAGGATGAAGCGCTGCCATACCGACGCCTTGATGCCTTCGTCGCGGAGCGCCGCCGCGACCGCGTCGCGGAAGTCGACCTGCTGCTTCGGATCGGTGACGCCCATCTTGTCGAAGTCGATCCGCAGATTGAAGTTGTACCAGTTGTGGGTCGCCCACTCCGGCTCGTAGGGCAGCAGCAGATTCGG
>CACZPY010000113.1 GCA_902783135.1 uncultured bacterium | reverse complement strand
GATCACGCCGTTGCTGGCGACGATTCTTTTGCCGCCCGAGGTGATGTCGAGGTTCGTCCCTTCGGCCACGGTGACGAAGAACTGCGCCCCCGCCTCTACCGTGACGTCGAGCGCGTCGCCGCCGTTGAGTCCGAGCCGCCCGTAGGAGGAAATGTACGAATTCGAAAGTAAGCCGCCCGTACTGACGTTGATCCACCCTTCGACGCAGGTGATGTCGATCGCCGTGCCGCCCGAGGAGATCGCGATGCGCGTGATGCTGGTCGGCTCGTGGACGTAGCCGGAGAGATAACCGTCGCTGTTGACGAACGGCACCCCGGCGCTCGTTCCCTGAACGACCGTATCGGGCGCGACCGCCATGTGGAGCGACGCCCCGTCTTCGACCGTGAGGTCGGTCGCCGTGCCGCCCGCCAGAGCGGAGAGCACTCCGCCCGGATAGACCGTCGCGCCTTCGAGGATCATGCCGGACGACAACGTGTACTTGCCGTCGATGCTCATGCCGCTCGAGACCTCCGCGATCTTGAGCGACAGCGCGTCGTCCTTGAGTGCGAGTCCGTAGCGGATGTCGCCGATCATGAAGTTTTCGCCGACGGTCAGGGTGCCGAGCGTTTCGGTCGCGGTCTTGACCGTGACCGTCGCGGCGAAGGACGCCGCGTTGTCGGCGAGGCGGTAGGTCCCTTTTGCCTGATCCGCCGACACCGTGATCGTGTGGAGCGCGTTCGCCGCGCCGGTGATGAGGCTGTAGTTGTTGTAGAGCGCCGCGTCGGCGGTCGTCCGGTTCGTAACGTCGAAATCCAGCGTCGCCGCCGAACCGGTAAGTGAGACCTTCGCGCCGTCTTCGATCTGCAGTTCGCCCGTCACGGTCGTGTTCAGCTTTATCAGCATGGTGCCGCCCGAGAATACGTAGGTGTCTTTGGCGTAAAGTCCGGTGGCATTGGCGGTCTTGATGGTGCCGCCCATGTCGAGGATGCCGCCGTCGTAAACGAAGGTATTGCTCGCCATGCCTTCCGCGTTTGACACCGCCATCGAACCGCCTTCGTAGATGAAGGTGTCGGTCGCCGTGCCGCCGCTGACGATGTTCATGCGAGCCTTGCTGGTGGTCACGGTCTGCCCGAGTGCGCGGAGCACGGTGTTCGAAGCGTACCCGGCGGAAACACCGATCCAGGTCAGGATGTTGCCGACCGTGTTGATGACGCTGCACCCGGAACTCACGACCGTCATGTTGTAGTTGCTGCCGTCCGCCACCACCCCGTCCATGACCCCGTTGGAAGCCGTGATTCTGTGTCCGTTGAAGTCGATGTCCATCACGGTGTCCGAGGTCACGGTCAGGTAGAGATACGCGCCGTTTTCGACCGTGACGTCGAGTGCGCTGCCGCCGTTCATCCCCAGCCGCCCGGTGCTTTCGATGTACGCCTTGGAGAGCAGGCCGCCGTTGTAGGCGCGGATCCAGCTGGTGCGCCCCGTGATGTCGGTCGCCACGCCGCCGTTCGAGATCTGCAGCGTTCCGGCGACCCCGCCCGGATCGTGGGTATAGCCCGAGAGGTATCCGCCGCTGTTGTTCATCAGCTCCCCGCCGGACCACGCCTGAACGACGGTGTCGGGGGTGACCGCCATCGTCATGATCTTGCCGCCCGCAAGCTCCAGATTTGTCGCCGTGCCGCCCGCCGACACGGTGAGTTCGCCGCCGTCGACGAGCGCGGCGTCGTTGAGGACTTCGCCGGATTTGACGGTATATTTTCCGTCGATTATCGTCAGATCCGTTATGTTCAGTCCCAAGTCACCCTCATCCAGAGCAAGTGAATATTTCTTCAGCCCGGAGCAGAAGGAATTGCCGTCAACCGTCAGCGTGCCGAGCGTTTCGTCCGCGGTCTTGACCGTGACCGTCGCCGCGAAGGCGGCGGCTCCGGCGGCGAGTTTGTAATCCCCCTCCGTCTGCGTCGAAGAGACAGTGACGGTGTGTTTGGCGTTCGCCGCGCCGGTGATGAGGCTGTAGTTATTGTAGAGCGCCGCGTCGGCGGTCGTCCGATTCGTGACGTCAAAATCCAACGTCGCCGCCGCCCCGGTCAGCGTGACCTTCGCGCCGTCTTCGATCTGCAGTTCGCCCGTCACGACGGTATTCTGCTTTATCAGCATGGTGCCGCCCGAG
>CACZPY010000112.1 GCA_902783135.1 uncultured bacterium | reverse complement strand
TCCGTGATCTTTCCGATCCGGGTGTAACTGTACGAGGTCGGAAACGATTCGTAAAACAGCACCAGCGTGGATCTGCCGTAAAGCATCAGGTCCCCTTTCCGGATCATGCCGGGACACTCCGGCGCGGCGGAAAGTTTTCCGGAAAGGCCGATGTATTTCTCGTTTCCGTTCAGTTCGTTCATCCGCAGCGTCAGCGGCAGCATTTTTACGAACTCTGCTGCGGCCGGAGTATTCTCCAATGTCGCGGAAAACGTTTTGTCCCCGATGGTGATTCTGATTTCAGGCATGGTTTTCTCCATAGACGGGGAGTTTTCGCATTTCGCGCCTGACGCCAGCAGGAATGCTGCAATTCCGGCGAGGATGAGGCAAATCGCTCTTTTCATTTTGCGAAAACTCCGTGTCGTTGGATGTTATTTCGTTCCGAGGTATTTCCGGAAGAAACCGTCGATCCGGTCGAAGGGGATGACCTTCAGGCAAGGTGACATTTGCCGGAGGCTGTACAGCTTATGCGGCAAAAAAACTCCCTCTCATCCCGCCGCCGGAGATGTCGCGAACTCCGGCAACGGGACAGAGGGAGAGGAAGGGTATTATTATGCGAGTTGCTTGAATTTCAGCACGTTCTCGTCGAGCGTGAAGCCCCAGCCCGCGTAGTCCCCGGAGGCGATCTGATCGTTGAGACCGATGGTATCGGTGACGATGGATGCTCCGTCTACCCGCACGTCGAACTTGCCGTAGTTCGTATCCGTTGCCGCGTCGACGAGGCTCCACTCGTTCGTGGAACCCGCCGCGAGGTTCAGCGTGATGACGTCACCGGTGAAATCCGCGGCGTCCCACTCGAGCAGCGCCGTTCCCGCCAGCGTCGCGGCGCGTTCCGCCACGTCGAATTCCCACGAGGCGTTGGAGATGTCGTCCGCGGCGGTCGTGAGCGTCATGTTCGTGCCGCGTCCAAGGGTGATGCCGCCGTCGAAGCCGCCGATGGCTCCCGAGAACTCTCCGGTATATCCGGTGAAGGTCAACTTCGCGTCGGTCGCTTCACCGCCGACATAACCGTAGCCGTAGACATCGCATCCGTAGCTGTTCGCGCCGGTGAAGATGACCTCGGCGCTCGTCACACTGTCGCCGTCAAGCTGACCTCTCGCATAGACCGCGTTGGTGATGTCGCCGCCGGAAACGGTGATGGTGACGTCGTTCGCGACCGTCGCACCGCCGCTCGTCGAGTGGCTGCCGCCGCCGAAAACGTTCGCGATGGTTCCGCCCTTGATGTTGATGTTCACGTCGCCGACGATGCTCTTCGCTCCCGACTTCTGCGCCCAGCCGCCGCCGTAGACGTCGCCCATCGTCGCATCGCCGGAAACGGTGATGTTCACGTTGCCGATGACTTGCGCCTCGACGCCCGACGCCATGATGCCGCCGAAGACGCCGCGACCGCCGGCCGCCGTGCCCCAGCTGCCGCCGGAGATCTCGAGGGTGACGCTGTCGACCGTATAGACGGTCCCGGTCGCGTTGCCGGTGGCGTAACCGCCCGCAAAGATGCAAGTCTGCGTTCCCTTGGTGGACGATCCGCCGGTGACCGTGAGCGTCACGTCGCCCGCCGTGTGGCGAGTGCCGGTCCCGACCGTCGAATCGGTCTTGACCGCCGACGCGCCGTAGATGTTGCCGCTGAACGTGCCGCCCGCGACCGTCATGGAGACGTCGCCGACGCTGGTGGCGGCCGCAAGTTTGTTGGCGAGTGCGCCGGCGTAGAAGTCCTTGGCGAACGTGCCGTCTTTGATCCGCGTATCGGCAGTGCCGGTGACACTGCCGAAGCCGCCCGCATAACCGGTGCCGTCGAGTTCCGCCCCCTCGAAGGTCAACGTCACCGCCTTGACTTTTCCGCCCTTGTCCGCGCCCGCGGCGAGATTGCGCAAACTGCCCGACTTGGCGTTGATGTTCACCGTGCCGTCGGCAAACGCGCTGCCCTGCGCTCCGTAGAGTATGGTGTCCGTCCCGCCGTCATAGCCGTCGAGTTCCAGATACGCGGTCCCGGAGGTCATGTTCCCGGCGAGGAAGACGCTCCCGCTCGTCGGGAGGGTGTTCCCGTTCCAGACCGCCGCGCGGTCGCCGTTGGCGAGCAGCGTTCCTCCGGCGGTGAGCGACGCGGCGGCGGCGGCCTTCGCGATCTCCGCCACGGATAGCGACAGCGCGCCTTCGTTTTTCAGGAGCACATACCCGGTATCGTCCTTCACCAGCGAAGCGCCGACTTCGAGTGTGCCGATTGCGGCGGCTTCGTCCTTCACCGTGACCGTCGCCGCAAAGGCGGCGGCTCCGGCGGCGAGCTGGTAAGTGCCCGCCGCTTGCGTCGAGGAGACGGTGACGGTGTGTTTTGCGTTCGCCGCGCCGGTGACGAGACCGTAGTTGTTGTAGAGCGCCGCGTCGGCGGTCGTCCGATTCGTGACGTCAAAATCCAACGTCGCCGCCGAACCGGTCAGCGTGACCTTCGCGCCGTCTTCGATCTGCAGTTCGCCCGTCACGACGGTATTCTGCTTTATCAGCATGGTGCCGCCCGAG
>CACZPY010000111.1 GCA_902783135.1 uncultured bacterium | reverse complement strand
TCGAATTCGACGTTCACCAAAGTCCCCTCCCGCCGCTGCGGCAGCGCGGTGCGCGCCCACGTTTCGGGGATCAGACACACCTTGAAGCAGCCCTCGCCCAGCTCCGCCACGGTGAGCGACACCCCGTCGACCGCGATGCTGCCCTTTTCCACCGTCAGCGCGGCAAAGCGATCCGGCAGTTCCACTTTCAGTTCCATGTCGCCGTTCCCGGCGCGCCCGAGCCCGAGCACCTTCAGCGCGGCGTCGACGTGCCCCTGCACGATATGACCGTCCAGCCGGGCGCCCGCCGCCAGCGCCCGTTCGAGGTTCACCGCCGCCCCGACGGCGAGAGTTCCCAGATTGGTGCGCGAAAGCGTCTCTTCCAACGTGAAGAACTCGAGTTCCCCCGCCGCGGCGCTCCGCTCCAACGTCAGGCAGCAGCCGTTCACGGCGATGCTGTCGCCGCGCTCCGCCGTCAGCGGAAACTCCGGGCGGATCGTCAGCCGGGAGCCGTCGCGCCCGATGATCCTGCCCGTACCTTCGATCAATCCCGTAAACATCACAGTTCCCCCGCGATCAACACATCTTCACCCAAACGTTCCACTTCGACGTTCCGGAGTCCGCGTGCCAGCGCCAGACGCTCCGGCGACGCCCCGCCGACCGCGGGACGGCTGTCCCGACCGCCGAGGATCTTCGGCGCGATATGGAACTCCGCGCGATCCGCCGCATGAGCCGCCAGCGCCGACGCCGCAAGTTCGCCGCCGCCCTCGATCAGCAGATTGACCATGCCGCGACGCCCCAGATCGTCCAACAAGGCGTTCCACGCCTGTTCGTCCGGCAGCGACACCGCCTCGAACCTGCCGTCCGGATACGCTTCGGCGAGGTGCGACGCCAGCACCGCGTCGCGCGTGGCGATTATCCGCCACGGCTGGCGCCGCCAACCGGCGGGTTCGCGCACCGTGAGGCGCGGCGCATCGCGCCGGAAGGTTTCGCCGCCCACCATGACCGCGTCGGCGAGGCGCCGCAGTTTCTGCACGCGGCTCCGCGCCTCCGGACCGGTTATCCACTTCGAATCTCCGGAGGCGGTGGCGATCCGCCCGTCCAATGTCACCGCCAGTTTCAACGTCACATACGGCCGCCCGGTGACGATCCATTTGAAAAAGCTGTAATTAAGTTTCGCGCACTCCGCTTCCAGTACGCCGGTCTCGACCTCGATGCCGCGCCCGCGCAGCCACTCGATGCCGCGTCCCGCGTGCCGGGGATTGGGGTCGATGCCGCCGACGATCACCCGGCGGATGCCCGCGGCATGGATCGCCTCGGTGCAAGGTCCGGTGCGTCCGGTGGTAGAACACGGCTCCAGCGTCACGAACAGCTCCGCCCCCGCCGGATCGCGACCGTTGCGGCGCACGTCGTTCAGCGCCTCGATCTCCGCGTGGGGCAGCCCCGCGCCGTGGTGCCAGCCGCGGCCGATGACTTTTCCCTCCCGGACGACCAAAGCGCCCACCATCGGATTGGGATTGGTCAGCCCCCACCCCCGCTCCGCCTCCGCGAGCGCTTCGCGCATGAAGGATGTGTCGGAAACCGCGCTCATGCCGCGTCAATCCTTCCCGGAGGCGCACCCGAAGAGCGCGTCCGCATAGTACTCCGCGTCGAAAGGCTGCAGATCGCCCGGCTGTTCGCCGAGACCGATGAAGAAGGTCGGCAACGAAAATTCCTGATGCAGCGCGACCGCCATGCCGCCGCGCCCGGTGCCGTCGAGTTTGGTCAGCACCAGACCGGTCAGTCCGGTCGCGCGGTCGAACTCCCGCGCCTGATTCACGACGTTCGCACCGAGGCTCGCATCGACGGTGAGCCATACTTCGTGCGGCGCTTCGGGATATGCCTTGGCGACCGAACGGCGCACCTTCGCGAGTTCCTCCATCAGCGCCCGCTGGTTCTGCTGCCTGCCGGCGGTGTCCAGGAGCAGCCAGTCCGCGCCGCGCGTCAGCGCCGCCCGCGTCGCGTCGAACGCCACGCTCGCCGGATCGGCGCCGTGCTTCGCCGTGATCACCTGCGCGCCGGTACGTTCGCCCCACAACTGCAGCTGTTCCACCGCCGCCGCCCGAAAGGTGTCGCAAGCGCCGAGGATCACCTTGTCCCCCGCCTTGCAGAGGCGATCGGCGAGTTTGCCGATGGTGGTGGTCTTGCCGCTGCCGTTGACGCCGACCATCAATATGACGGTGGGAGCGCCCGGCTCCGCGCGGCGCACCGGACGGTCGTGACCGGAGATGATCTTCACCACCTCGTCCCGCGCCGCTTCGCCGAGATCGGCGTCGGTCGCAAGTTCACCGCGCTCGTAACGGTCGCGCACGGCGGCGGCGATCCGCCGCGCCGCCGGCACTCCGAAATCCGCCGAGATCAGCAGATCCTCGAGATCGTTGAAACTCGATTCCCCGTGCGCCTTGATGCCGGTGAAGATCGAAGTCACCGCACGGGTCAGCCGGGTGGCGCTCTTCGCCAGACCGCTCTGGAAGATGCTGAAGATCGACATTCTCACCTCACCGCCACTTGCCCGCCGCGACCAGATCGTTCTTGACCGAATTCAGCACGCCGTTCACGAAGCGGCCGCCGTCGACGCCGGAAAAGTCCCGCGCGATCTCCACCGCCTCGTCGATGCACACCAGCATCGGGGCATCCTCCATGTAGAAGAGTTCCGCCAGACAGACGCGCAGCACATTGCGGTCGACGATGTCGATGCGCTCCCACCCCCACGATTCGTCGCACTTGGGGCGCAGCACCGAATCGATCTCCTCCCGGTGCAGTACCGCAAGTTCGTAAAGTCTGGTGGCGAACTCGCGGGTCTTGCGCACCAGACGGTCGTCACGGAGCTGATACTCGGCGCTCAACACCTCGAAGAAGGTGTCGAAGGTCGCCGCGGTCGGCAGTTCGCCCCGCGTCTCGCAGCTGTAGAGGTACTGCATCGCCACCTCGCGTCCCATCCGCTTGGTATGGGGACGCACCGCCTCGCTTCTATCCGCACCGGAAGCCATTTCGATTACTTGATGCTCCGGGTGAGGTTGACCATCTCGATCGCCGCCAACGCGGCGTCGCCGCCCTTGTTGCCCGCCTTGCAGCCGCTGCGCTCGACCGCCTGATCGAGGTTGTCGGCGGTGATGAGTCCGTAAGTCACGGGCACGCCGAACTCCAGCCCCAGCTGGGCGAGTCCCTTTGCGACCTCGCTGTTGATGTATCCGGCGTGGGGGGTGGCGCCCTGGATGACCACGCCGAGCGCGATCACCGCGTCGAACTTCTTGGTCGCCAGCATTTTCTTGACCGCGAACGGGATCTCGTAGGAGCCCGGCACGTACGCCACGCTGATCTTGGCGGCGTCGCCGCCGTGGCGGACGATCACATCCACCGCGCCGTCGAGCAGTTTGGAAACGAAAAAGTCGTTGAAGCGCGCGCAGACGATGCCGAACTTGATACCCTGCGCCGTCAGCGCACCCTCGAAGATCTGTCCCACTTGCTTGTTCATATCGATGCCTCCTGTTTAACGCAACTCGAGTTTCAACTTCGCCGCCAGTTCGCCGCGCAGTTTTTCCATCACCGCGTTGACCTCGGTATCCTTGAGGGTGCGGGAACGGTTGCGGAAGGTGAACTGGTATGCCATGCTCTTTTTGCCCGCCGCTTTCAGCGCGTCGTCGACGAAGACGTCGAAGAGCCGCACGCTTTCCAGGTCGGGCAGTTTGCACTTACGGACAAAATCGACGATCTCCGCGTGCTCCATCGCCGCCGGAGCCACCAGCGCCACGTCGCGCGTGGTCGCGGGGAACTGCGCCAGATCCTTGAAGGTGACATTGCGCCCCGCCGCGCCGACGATCGCGGACATTTCGATCTGCGCGACAAAAACCTTGTCGGTGCTGCGCCACGCCGAAGCGAACTTGGGCGAAACTTCGCCCACGGCGCCCGCCGTGCGGCCGTTGATCTGTATTTCCGCCGCGCAGCCGGCGCGGAACCGCGCATCGCCCGTGAGTTTGACGAAACGATAGTTGCGGATGCGGTACTCGTCGAAGAGCCCTTCGATGGCTCCCTTGAGATCGAAGAAGTCGTAACGCTCCTCCATTTCCGCCGAAAAGCGCTCCGGATGACGGTGCCCGGTGAGCACCATGCCGAGCTCCCAGCGCTCCTCGGGGAACATTTGCGCATCCGCGCAGAAGACCTTGCCCAACTCGAAGAGCGCCAGATCGCGGTTGCCGCGCGAAACGTTGCGCTCGACCGCGCCCAGCAGCACTCCGAAGAGGCTCGGGCGCATCACCGAGTTGTCCGGACTGAGCGGGTTGGAGAGGCGCACCAGCTGCGCATCGGTGAAGCGGCTGTCGCTCAGGGCGCACGCCGGACTCACGATGCTGTAGTGGACGCACTCGCAGAATCCGGCTGCGACCACACGGTTCCTCAAAGTTTCCAAGTCGCGGTAGGCGTCCTCGGAAACGGGGTGGCAGACCCGTCCCATCACGGGGATCTGCGGGATCTTGTCCAAACCGTTGATGCGCGCCACTTCCTCGGCGAGGTCGGCTTCGCGCTCCAGATCGCGGCGGAAGATCGGCGCGACGACCTTGCAGGAATCCCCGTTGATATCGGATACTTCGAGGCGCAGCGCCCTGAAGATCTCGACCATCCGTTCGTTGCTCACCTCGGCGCCGATCAGTTTGCGCACCCGGTCGAAGCGGCAGAGTATCTCCTTTTCGCACGGGCGCGGAGCCGTCACGTCCACCGCCTGCGTGGCGAGTTCGCCGCCCGCGGTCGCAAGGATCAGCTGGCAGGCGCGCTTCGCGGCGAGTTCGGTCATATCGTAGTCCAGACCGCGCTCGAAGCGGTAACTCGAATCGCTCGACACGTTGAGCTGGCGGCTGGTCGTCCGCACCGACACGGGATCGAAGATCGCGCTTTCCAGCAGGATGTCGGTCGTGCCGTCGGTCACGCCGGAGTCCAGACCGCCCATCACGCCCGCCAGCGCCGCGGGCTTTTCCGCGTCGGCGATCACGAGGTTCTTTTCGCCGAGTTCGACGGTCGTGCCGTCAAGAACGGTGAGTTTTTCACCCGGCTTCGCGCGGCGCACCACCACCCGCTTGCCGGCGAGTTTGTTCAAGTCGAAGGTGTGGAGCGGCTGCCCGAGTTCCATCAGCACGAAGTTGGTGACATCGACCACGTTGTTGATCGAACGCATCCCGACGCTTTCCAGCCGCTCGACCATCCACTTGGGCGAAGGACCGATCTTGACGTTGCGGATCACTCTGCCGATGTAGCGATAACAGAGATCCTTCGCCTCGACCGTGACGAGTTCCGGCGCGGGCACGCCGCACTCCGGGATCGCGATCTCCGGCAGTTTCGCCTCGACCCCGAGCAGGCACGACACGTCGCGCGCGATGCCCCACATCGACAGCCAGTCGGGGCGGTTCGGCGTGACTTCGACCTCGATCTCGGTATCGCCGGGGAAGAGCCGGTCCAGCGGCACGCCGAGTTCGGTATCTTCGGACAGGATCATCAGCCCGGAGTTGTCGTCGGAAAGCCCCAGCTCGGCGGCGCTGCACATCATGCCGTTCGATTCGACGCCGCGCAATTTCGACTTCTTGATCCTGAATTCGCCTTCCGGAGTGGCGAAGACCGTGCCGATCGTCGCCAGCGGAACGATGCGCCCCGCGTCGCAGTTCGGCGCGCCGCAGACGATCTGCAGCGTCGCCTTGCCGTCGGAGACCTGACACACCGACAGGTGATCGCTGTCCGGATGCGGTTTGCGCTCCAGTATCTTCGCGGTCACGACCCCCTCCGGGACGCGCCGGGCGGATTTGACCGCCTCGACTTCGATCCCCGACATCGTGAGTTTATGGCACAAGGTGGCGTCGTCGCAGTCGAGCGCCACGTAATCGCCCAGCCATTTTCTCGAAATGTTCATGATTCAAACGCGCTCCTCAGAATTGTTCCAGAAACCGGACGTCGTTTTCGTACAGCAGCCGCAGATCCGGGATCCGGTAACGCAGCATCGCCAAGCGCTCGATCCCCATGCCGAACGCATAACCGCTCCACACCTCGGGATCGTAGCCGACCGTCTTGAGCACCGCCGGATCGACCATGCCCGCGCCGGCGATCTCGATGTAACCCGAGTTCTTGCAGACGCTGCAGCCCTTGCCGCCGCAGACCACGCAGCTGAAGTCGTACTCCACGCTCGGCTCGGTGAAGGGGAAGAAGTGCGGACGGAGCCGGATGTTCACCTTTTCGCCGAACATCTCCCACGCGAAGTTCTGCAACACGCTCTTGAGGTCCGCCATCGACACGTCGCGGTCGATGCTCAACCCCTCGATCTGGTGGAAGTTCATGCCGTGGGTGGCGTCGGGAGTGTCGCGGCGGAAGACCCGTCCGGGGGCGACGATGCGGATCGGCGGCTGATGGCTTTCCATGACCCGAATCTGCACCGGACTGGTCTGCGAGCGCAGGATCCGCCCGTCGGGGAAGTAGAAGGTATCCTGCGGGTCGCGCGACGGATGATCCGCGGGGGTGTTCAGCGCGTCGAAGTTGTGGTAGACGTCCTCGATCTCCGGCCCCGCCATCGGCGTGAAGCCCATGCGCCGGAAGATCCGGACGCACTCGTCCGCCATCTGGCTGATCGGGTGCTTGTGCCCGATGCGGTCACGGCGCCCCGCCAGCGTGACGTCGATCGCCTCGTCGCCCGCCGCCGACGCCGTGAGGCGCGACTTCGCCGCTTCGAGGGCGTTTTCGATCTCGGTGCGGCCGGCGTTGAACGCCGTGCCGGTGGCGCGGCGCTCCTCGACCGGCACTTCGCCCATGCGCCGCGACAGCGCCGGAAACAGGCCGTTCCGGCTCAAATATTCGATCCGCAC
>CACZPY010000110.1 GCA_902783135.1 uncultured bacterium | reverse complement strand
CCCGCTGTTCTTCGGTGAAGCGCTGAAACGCGAATTTCCCCGCCTGTTCCTCGATCTTGACCGCACCGTTCGTTATCTTCCGGATCAGCTCCGCATCCGCTTTCATCGTTCGTCCCTTTGCAAATATCCCGTGTTGAACTTTGGCGAAGACGAAATATACCACGGCCTCCCCGTCCTTTCAAGCAGGCTTTGCCTGCCGGGGGGCTTCACGGCATATCCGGACCGGCGGCGTCAGTTCTTTTTGAGGCGGTAGGCTCCGCCGGGAGCGTCCTCGACGGTGAAACCGAGCTTGGCGATCTCGGCTCTGAGTCGGTCGCTTTCGGCGAAGTCCTTGCGCTTGCGGGCGTCGGCGCGCTGCTGCGCCAGAGCTTCGACCTCCGCCGGGACCGCCTCGGCGGCGGGGGCGGCGTCGACGTTCAACGCGCCTGTCACCCGGTCGAAGCTGCGGAACGCATCCAGCATCACCTTGGCGCCGGCGGCGGAAAGCCGCCCCTCGTCGGCGAGTTTGTTCGCCTGACGGCTCAAGTCGAAGAGCGCCGCCAGCGCGCCGGAGATGTTGAGGTCGTCCGCGATCGAGGCGTCGAAGCGCTCCTTCGCCATCGCGACCGCCTCCTGCGCCGGGAGTTCGTCGCCGGGGGCGGTGATCCCCTTGAGGCGGCGGAAGAGTTCGTCGAAGCGGTTGAGCGTCTCCCGCGCCTGCGCGAGCATATCCAGCGTGAAGTTCAGCTTTTTGCGGTAGTGCGCGCCGATCAGCACCCAGCGGATCTCGCGCCCGGTCCAGCCCTTGGCAAGCAGGTCGCGCAGGGTGTAGAAGTTGCCGAGCGACTTGGACATCTTGGTGCCGTCGACCATCAGATGTTCGCAGTGCATCCAGCAGTTGACCCACTTGTGACCGCTCGCCGCCTCGCTCTGGGCGATCTCGTCCTCGTGGTGCGGGAACATGTTGTCGATGCCGCCCGTGTGCAGATCGAAACGGTCGCCCAAGTATTTGGAGGACATCGCGCTGCATTCGATGTGCCAGCCGGGACGCCCCTTGCCCCACGGACTATCCCACGCGACGTCGCCGTCCGCTTCGTCCCACGCCTTCCACAGCGCGAAGTCCGCGACGGAGTCCTTCGCGTACTCGTCGGTGTTGATGCGAACTCCGGCGCGCTGATTGTCGCGGTCGATGTGCGCGAGTTTGCCGTAGTCGGGGAACTTGGCGATAGAAAAGTAGATGCACTTGTCCTCCGCCTGATACGCGAAGCCCTTGTCCATGAGGACTTGGATCAGCGCGATCATCTCCTTGATATGGTCGGTGGCGGCGGGATAGACGGCGGCGCGTTCGATGTTCAACGTCTTCACGTCCTCGAAGAACGCCTCCTTGTACTTCTGCGTGAACTCGCGGAGCGGCACCCCGGCGGCTTTGGAGTCGCGGATGGTCTTGTCGTCCACGTCGGTCAGGTTCATCACCTGCTTCACCTTGTAGCCGGCGTATTCGAGCGTCCGCCGCAGGATGTCCTCGAAGGTGTAGGCACGGAAGTTGCCGATGTGCGCGTAGTTGTAGACGGTGGGCCCGCAGGTGTAGAGACCGACTTCTTTGGCGTTTATCGGTTCGAAGGGAACCACTCGGCGGTCCATCGTGCTGAAAAATCTGAGATCCATTATCGATTTTTCTCCTTATTAGGATGTAATTCAAATAATTTCGGGTAATATACCGCAAACGCCGACTTTTTCAAGGGGAGGGAGGCGGCGCGAGGTCATTCGGCGCGGCCGTATTTTTCCTTCCAGAGTTTCACCCGGAGCGCCGCGTTGTCGCGGAGGTTCCCGGCGAAGAACCAGATGTCGTTCATGTGGAAGACGCCGCTGCCCATGAAGCCCTTGGCGTCATACCGGCTGTTGACGGGCAGATCGACCACGAGCGCCCCGCGTTCGGTGTCGATCCGCGCGCCGCAGAAGTGCGGCACGGTCTTGTTCTTTTTCGTCCGGTAATCGTAGAAGAATGCGCCGGCATTTTCCGCTTTGTCCGCCGATGTCCCGTCGGTGCGCCAGTTGAGCGGATTGATGCAATAGGTTTTGTTTCCGGTGAAGCCAGAATTTTCCACTCCCGGCGCTTGCGTGTTCCAGACGATGATGACGCCGAGGTCAGTTTCTCCCGTCGCCGGGGCGATTCCGCGTTTGCCGAAGTCGGCGGCGATCTCCGCCGCCGTGAGGTGCGGCAGACCGATCAGATACGCTGCGACGAAGCCGCACGGCACGGATGCTTCCGGCGTCGAAAGCAGCGCCAGGTACAGATCCATCGCACCCTGACTGTGCCCGATCAGGATATACGGGCGTCCGCGGTTGAAGTGTTCGAGATAGAATCGGAACGCCGCTATGGTGTCGACAACTCCGGGGACGATGGCGTCGGAGTCGATCCAAGCCCGCCCCGGTTGGAGTTCCTCCATGCAGCGGGTGTAGTCCAACTGCCGGACGAACGGTGCGAACACCCGCACCCCGCTTCCGAATATTCCCGTCTGCGCCTTGGCGAAGCCGACGGTCTTGGCGCGTAGTTTCGGATCGCCGCGCCAGTTCATGAGCGGCTGCTTCTTATCCGCGAACAAGGTCGGGTAGACGTAAAACACATCGAATTCGGCATCGGTCTTGTCGGCTTCGCAGATCACCCAGTTGGCGGCGTCGCCGTAGTCGGTCGCCGGTTCTGCCGCGGCGAGAAATCCGCAGCACGACAGCAGCAGAAAGAACAGTAATTTTTTCATATAGTTCACCCGATCAGCAGTTTTATCGACGCGGCGGCGGCGAGGATCTTCACCACGAGCTCGAATACCTTCTGGTTCATCCTCTTGAAGATCAGGATGCCGAGCGCCGCGCCCAGCACCAGCACCGGCAGCATGCAGAGATCGAGCAGCAGCGACTGCGCGGTGATGCGCCCCTCCAGCGCGAAGACGGGCACCTTGATCCAGTTGAGGATCAGAAAGCACCACGCGGTCGTCCCCATGTACTTTTCCTTCGGGAGTTTCATCGACAGAAAGTAGATCGCCGACACCGGTCCGGCGGCGTTGGCGAGTTGAGTGGTCGTCCCCATGAGGATCCCGAAGAACGCCGCGAACGGTCCCCCCGCGGGGATCGCTTCGGGGTGGAGGCGTTTTTTGACTTCTCCGAGCACCAGCAGAAACAGCACCAGCGCGCCGATCAGGATGCGGGTCGTCCGCGTGTCCTCGGGCGGGATCAGCCGCAATATCCCCGCCCCCGCCGCCAATCCGACGAGCGCCCACGGCAGCAGCCGCAGCAGTATCTTCCAATCCGCGTGGCGGCGGAAGTAGATCACCGCCATGATGTCGGTGACGGCGAGCATCCCGAGCTGCAGCCCGGTCGAGAGCCGCGCCTCGAACGCCGCCGCGAGCATCACCACCGGCAGGATGCCGACGCCGGGGATCGCCGTCTTGTTGATGCCGATCAGGATCGCCGCCGCGATCAGCGTCGTCCACTGAAAAAGAGTGATGTCGTTCAACAGTTCCGCCATAAAAATCGTTCTCCGAAGTGTTTTTTATAATTTACATCACGGCGGCGCAGTATGCAATATTCCGCAGGTTGATTTGTCGCGGCGGCGGTGGTACATTAGAACCTGATGGAAGATCGTGCCCCCCGCCGCGTCGGAGCGGTGAAGATCGACATGGGGGCTTCCGGGATGATTGTATATATAATGGTAGAGGCGCTTCGTTGAGCGCGAAGAGGCGGGTTTGATGAGATCGCGTTATCTGGCGACACTGTGGCTGCTGTTCGGATTGACTGCCGCGGCGGGAACGCCGTTTCCGGGGGAGGGCAATTCCGGGACCTATCGGGTGTTGGTGATGGGCGATGCCCACTTCGATGCGGAGGAGTTCCACGAAATGTCTTCTTCCGTCGGCAATCACGTAAGTGAACACGAGCGCAACTTGAAAATGTGGCAGGCGAAGTCGCCCGCGTTGTTCGCCGCCGCGGGCAAACGCGCCGTCGCCGAATCCGTCGCTTTCGCGGTGCAGTTGGGCGACCTCGTACAGGGAGACTGTGACGGCGCAGCACTTCAGCAGGCGATGATCCGCAAGGGCTTTGCCGAAGTCAAGAAAAACTTCCCCCGGACGGCGCTGCTGATCGTCAAGGGCAACCACGACATCCGTACCGCGAAGAGATCCCGGAACAATACCGCCGCCAATCCGGCGCTGCTGCCGATCATCTCCCGCGAGCTGGGTAAGCCGGTAAAGAGAAACAGCTGTTATGCGTTCACGCGGGGGCGCGACCTCTATATCGCGGTCGATGGTTTCATCGCCGCCGGCGCGATCGAGAACTTCGTCCGGGAAACGCTCGCCGCGTGTCCCGACACCCGCTATGTCTTTTTCATGACCCATTTGCCGCTGCTGCCGGCGGCGATAGGCCGTCCGTTCTGGGTGGTTCCCGGTCACGACCGGATCGTGAAATTGCTGGAAACGCGCAACACGCTGATCCTCGCCGCGCACACCCACTCGCCGTCGCTCGGTTCGCGGACGACGAAGCAGGGCAGACTTACCCAGTTGATCGTTTCCAGCATGGGGCACTCGTGGGGAATGAAACTCAAGCCGGAAGGATGCCGCAGCTGGAAGAGCTATGCCGCCGCCGTCGAAAAGAGATTTGCCGCCCGCGAAGCGAAAAAAAACACCGATGTGCGCAAACGCTGGGAGGCGTGGAAGCACTCCGGGACGTTTACGTTCCGCCACCTCTTCGGCAACTCCGGCTTCGTGGTGCTGGAGATCGACGACGAAAAGGTCGTCGCGCGTTATTATATCGACAGCTCCGCCAAGCCCGGCGTCAAGCTGAAACTGCTCACCGCCCGATAAACGGTCACCGGTACTTGGGCAGCATGTCCCCGTGCGCTTCGATCAGATCGTCGCACATGCTGACGATATCGTCGAGCGACAGCTCCGCCGCGGTGTGCGGATCGAGCATCGCCGCCTGATAGATGAGCTCCCGTTTGCATGTCAGCGCAGCCTCGACGGTCAGCAGCTGCGGGTTGATGTTGGTGACGTTCAGCGCCGCGCACTGGGTCGGCAGATCGCCTATGTACGTCCCCTGCACCCCGGAGCCGTCCACGAGGCACGGCACTTCGACCACCGCCTGACGCGGCAGGTTGGTGATGAGCCCCGTGTTGAGCACGTTGCCGCCGATCCGATACGGCTTGTCGGTCAGGATCGCCTCCATGATCCCCGAGCCGTATTCGCGCGAGCGCTCGTGTGTTATATTCGGATTTTTGCGCAGTTCCCGATACTGTTTTTTCCACTCCTCGATCTGTTTCACGCACCGGCGCGGATATTCGTCGAGGAGGATGTTGAACTCGGGAACCAGTTCCGGGTAGGTGCGCTTGATCCAGTAGGGCAGATATTCGGCGCTGTGGACGCTCGATTCGGTGATGTAGTAGCCGAACCGGCGCATGATGTCCAGCCGCACCATGTTGGAGTGCTTGTCCTCCGGGGTTTTGGCCTTCCGCCATTGACGGAGTTTTTTCTCCGCGAGTTTCTTCAACTCGGGGTAGAGGTCCCTGCCGTTTTCCCTGACAT
>CACZPY010000109.1 GCA_902783135.1 uncultured bacterium | reverse complement strand
GGAATTCAACTCGCTTCTGTCCCGGTTGACCGGGCAGTGAAAATCTTGCATATGCTGAAAAAAAACGAAAATCGTGCCGGAGACGTTTCCGGCGGGGACACTTGCCCGCGGAAGCGGTTCCCGGAGTTCGTCCGTCGACAGCTGCGCATGCTGCGGAAGCCGGAATTCGTCAAACCGGCGGCGGTGTGCCTTTTCATGCTGTTTCTGTTGTGGTGCGAGTGTGCGGCATTGTATTTTTCCCGACTCGAGGTCCATTCGATGCTGCGGCCCTTTCTGAAGGGATCGGGATTTTATCTGGCGGCATTCGGACTTTCCATCCTCCCGGGCGGCCGGGCGACGAAGGTGCTGCTCACGTTCTGGCTGATGCTCATGGGGGCGGTGGCGGCGGTCGGGGTCTTTCTGTATCTCCGCTTTGCGCTGGATATGAACAGCGACTGTTTTTTCGTGCTGGCGGTGTCGTCGGCCGCCGAGATAAAGGAATTTTTCGCCCGGTTCCTGACGTGGAAACTGGCGGCGGCGCTGGGTGCGGCGGTTGCCGCCTGCGGCGGGATGATCGCGCTCGTCTGGCGCACCGGGTACCGGCGTTCGCGTTTCGGCATGGCGGTCGCTTTGCTTTTCATTCTGCTGTTCGTGATCGAGAGCGCGTTCCTCGTGAGCGTCTACCGCGACCCGGCGGCCATATATTCTCAGAGCAATCTGCCGCGTACGGTCGTCGGCTGTTTCACCTACCGCAGGAAACTTTCGCGGCTGCTGAAACTGGAAAAGGCTCCGCGGCTGCCGGCGGGGATCAGATCGCTCGCCGGACCGGGGCGCATGGTCGGAGTTCTGGCGGTCGGGGAATCGGCGAATTGCAATCACTGGGGGGTGTACGGTTATCCGCGCGACACCACTCCGCAGATCGCCCGCCGCCTCGACGACTGCGTCATCTACGACGATGCGGTGGCGGCGGCGGCGTGGACCGGAGGCGCGATCTACCGCATGTTCACCGACGCCACGGTCTTTTCCTGGCGCTCGAAATTCACCTTCATTGATGTGCTGAAGGCGGCGGGGTGGCGCGTGGTGCTGATCTCGGGGCACGCCCGCTGGGGGCGGAAGGACGGGCCGATCGGCATCATCACGGCGCATTGCGACCGGCGGATCTACATGTACGATCTTTTGAAATACCCGTTCGACGGGGATGTTCTGCCGGTGCTGGAAAAGGAACTCGGCAATGGCTCCGGCGACCGGCTGCTGGTCATCGTGCATCTGATGGGCAGTCACCATAATTTCGCCTCGCGCTATCCCCGGAGTTTTTCGCGCTTCGACGGTGTGCGCGACGACTGCAATGCCGGCATGAGCGCGGAGCACGCCCGCGAACTCAACGAATACGACAACACCATCGCGTACACCGACGGCGTGCTCGGCGGGATACTGGAAATGTTGGAAAAGCAGAAGGTCCCCGCGTTCATGATCTACTGCTCCGACCACAGCGAGATCGGCGCGTGGAGCGGATACCGCCACGCGCGGTCCGCGGCGACGGCGATCCCCGATATCTACGAGATCCCGTTTTTGCTGTGGACCAACGGCGAATACCGCCGGACGTTCCCGCAACTGGCGGCGGATGCGGCGCGCAACCGGCATGAAGCGTTTCAGGCGGATCGGCTGATCTGGTCGATCATCAGCGCCGCGCAGGTGACCTTTGACGGATTTCCGCGCGGAGAGGATATTTTTTCCGGGGAGCATTACCGCCCGCCGGAGCTGCGCCGGATGAAGTACCGGACGCTGTACCATCCGTCGGCGGCGAAGCGGAAACTGCGGAGTTCCGCGCAAAAGTAAGCGATAGATACGTCAAAATATATCATCCATATCATCGGACGATAAATCAACTCAGGAAAGGAATCGCAAGACATGTTCAATTACGATGACGACAATGATCGTGCCGCGGCGCGCGAAGACGCCGATCTCCGCGACGGCCGCGCCGGCTACGGCGATCTGATCGGAAATCTGCGCGACGACGCGCCGGATGCCCAGCCGCGGCGGCCGCGCGGTCGTCCGCGCAAACACCCGGTCCCGGAGCAGCCGGCCGCGGCTCCCGCGGCGCCCGCGCCCGCTCAGGTTTCCGCTCCGGCGGTCCAGGAACAACTGCCGCTGCCGGAACCCTCCGCCGCAGCTCCGGCGCCTGCCGCGCCGGCCCCGGCTCCCGCGGCGCCCCAGAACGGCGACAACGGGCAGCAGCAGCAGTTCCGCGACCGCCGCAACCGCAACAATCACAACGGCAACAACGGAAACGGCGGCGACCGTCACCAGCAGCAGCGCGATCAGGTGGCGCCGAGCCTCAACATTTCGGAACTTCAGGAAAAGTCGATGGTCGAACTCGCCCAGATGGGGGCGGAACTCGGCATCGAGGGCATCGGCGCGCTGGAAAAATCCACGCTGATCTTCGAGATCCTCCGCGCCAACGCCGAAAAGAGCGGCCTCATGTACGGCAGCGGATATCTGGAAGTGCTCCCCGACGGCTTCGGGTTCCTGCGTTCGCCGAGTTACAGCTACCTGCCGTGCTCCGAGGACATCTACCTCAGTCCGTCGCAGATCAAGCGCTTCGCGCTGAAGACCGGCGACTTCGTGACGGGACAGATCCGTACCCCGCGCGAGAAGGAGCGCTTCTTCGCCATGCTCAAGGTCGAGAGCATCAACAACGGCGCCCCCGAACGCAAGAAGGACATCATCCCCTTCAACAGTCTGGAGCCTTACTTCCCGACTTCGCGGCTGGTGCTGGAGCGCGATCCCGCCGACTATTCGACCCGCGTGGTGGACCTCGTGACGCCGATCGGCAAGGGGCAGCGCGGACTGATCGTCGCGCCGCCGCGCACCGGCAAGACCGTGCTGCTGCAGAAGATCGCCAAAAGCATCCGCGCCAACAATCCCGAAGTCACGCTGATCATACTCTTGATCGACGAGCGCCCCGAGGAAGTCACCGACATGAAGCGCAGCATCGACTGCGAAGTCGTGAGTTCCACCTTCGACGAACCGCCGGAACGCCACGCGCAGGTGGCGGAAATGGTCATCGAAAAGGCCAAGCGCATGGTCGAATACGGCGGCGACGTGGTGATATTGCTCGACAGCATCACCCGGCTCGCCCGCGCCTACAACACGCTGCAGCCCCACAGCGGCAAGATCCTCACCGGCGGTGTGGACGCCGCCGCGCTCCACAAGCCCAAACGCTTCTTCGGCGCCGCGCGCAACATCGAGAACCACGGCAGTCTGACCATCATCGCCACCGCGCTGATCGATACCGGCAGCCGCATGGACGACGTGATCTTTGAGGAGTTCAAGGGCACCGGCAACATGGAACTGCACCTCGACCGCAACGTTTCCGACCGGCGCATCTACCCGGCGATCAACATCGAGAAGTCCGGCACCCGCAAGGAGGAGCTGCTGCTCCATCCCGACGAACTCAACAAGGTGTGGATGCTGCGCAAGGCGATCAGCGGCGTGCCTCCGGTGGAGGCGATGGAACTATTGCTCGGCAGGCTCAAGAAGGTCAAGACCAACATCGAGTTCCTGCTGACGCTCCAACCCAACGCGAATTAGGGAGGCGCGCCGCAAGATGCCGAGGGAAACCAGAAAGCACCCGTACGATTTCGGGTATCTGCTGACCTTCTTTCTGTTGCTGCTGCTCGCGGGGGCGGCGATACTGCTGCTGCTGCCGTCGTACCGGGATTACCGGGCGAAGAAGCGGGAGTCGGTGAAGCTGGAACGGGATCTGGAAGCGCTCAAGGGCGAGCGCGACGAGCGGCTGCGCGAGGTGAACGAACTGCGCAACTCGCCCGCCGCGGTCGAAAAGGTCGCGCGCGAAAAGTACAGTCAGGTCGGACCCGACGAAACGGTGATGACCTATCCCACCAAGCGGCCGGGCAAATGAGCAATCTACGATGCGGTATCGCGGCTTTCGCGGTGCTCGCGGCGCTGCTCGGCGCGGGGTGCGACACGCTTCCCGGAGGCGCCCCGCCCGCCGGAGATCTGGCGGACAACACTCCGCCCCCCGCGGATACGGAACTGGCGCGCCACAACCATCTGGTGACCCAGCTGATCGCGTTCGCGCTCCAAGAGGGGGTGGCGGCGCTCGATCCGGGGGACGATCCCCGGTGCGCCGCCGTCGCCCGCGACGCGGCGCACGTGGCGGGATTCCGGGTCGAAGCGGGCGCCGCGCTGAAACTCAGGTCGGAAAAATCCGAACAGGATGGGGTGACGTTGACCCTCAGCGATCCGGCGCGGGGGATCGTGTGGCGTTCTTCTCCGCCGCCGCGGAGTGACGCGGGAACTCCAACTTGTCCACGGCGAAGCCCCAACGGGCGATCCGCGCGAGAAGTTCGCCCATAACCTCCTGATCCATAACCGGTTCGCGCGCGAGTATCCACAGATAGTCCCGGGTCGATCCGGTCACGACCGCGTAGCGGTATCCGGGCCCGAGTTCGATGATCCGGTAGTCGCCGTAGAAGGGGCGGAAAAACGACACCTCCAACTCGCCTTTCGGCGTCGCCGCGCCGGAGCTTTTCAGTTTCGCCCGCCCGACGATCGAGCGGGGGGCGCCGTCTCGGATGCCGGAGTTGACGACCCGGATTGAACCGTCGGAGTTCAGGGTGTACTCGGCGCGCACGAAGTCGAGACCGCGCTCGAAGCGGTGCGGCAGCCGGGCGATCTCGTACCATACCCCCATATAGCGCTGCGGATCGAAATTGCCGACCGCCGGGATGTCCGCGGTCGATCGCGCGCAGCCGAAGAACAGCGCGGACAACGCGGCGATCAATCCGCATGCTTCACGTCTTTTCATGGATCACCTCTTTCTGTTTCGCTTGCGGAGCACCTTCCCGCATGAGCATAATAAACGCTTCGCCGTGCGAAATCAATCCCCGGCGCGGAAAAATATCCCGTGCGGGGCAAGCTGAAATGTGAGGATTTTATCCGTGCTTCCTTGAAAATGGCGGGCGCCGGGAATATATTAGAAGCATTGCCATGGGCACCCGTAGCTCAGTTGGATAGAGCGTCTGCCTCCGGAGTAGAAGGTCGCGCGTTCGAATCGCGCCGGGTGTACCATTTTT